>SDWN01000843.1 GCA_004195305.1 Neptunomonas sp.
ATTTCGGGATGCTATACCCATCCACAAACCCCGCCATTCATGCAGATTAGTTGTTATACCGACCAGAGTGCTACCCATGTCAGGCTGAAGCCCTGCGCACAAAAAATGCATGCTTGGGTTGTAGGTTTTTATGCAGAAAGAATAGATCGGCTGCACCTTGGCTGGGCTTTCTGGGTAGTCAGGTGAACCCTTGCTGCGCAGGCGTCGATGTCCCTGTCCATCAGCACCCGCCCCGCTAACCGTCCTGCGGATAAGCACCGGCACGTGCTGAGCGAAGAACCCCGCAGCATCAGGAGACACCCAACACCCCTTCTAAACTGTTGGCAGTTTCGTCGGGGCCGCCTAGGCAGCATGTATTAACTCGCGATCAAACCAGACCTTAGTGATTGCGTTGGCCGCAAACAAATACATAAGGCCTGCGGTACTAGACACTAATACTTCCAATAAATCCCTTCTGTATCAATGAATTGAAGACTAATACAAATCAGGATTATTAAGGATATGGCGGAGTATATCCTTGAGCTGCCCGAGAGGGCGCAAACATCAATACCGGGCAGTTAAAGGGCCCCATGAAGGGGCCCAGTGCTACTTAAGGCTTGGCACTGAGTGATGCCTGCGACAACTCCAGCAGCTCCCGCAGCGCCACCGAGAAGATGGCACAATCGATAACCCGGGCCGAACGTATCTCACCCAGCATCTGCTGCCAGCGGCGCACCGGCAGCGCATGCTCCGACAACCACTGGGTCACCTGCGCCAACTCATTGTCTGCAGCGTCGCTGCCGAGCACCCGGCTGGTTAGATTACGCTGCTGACTATTGAGGTCGTCACGGTAGCTGTCACAGGCCAGTGACTGCCAGTGACTCTTGGCCTCAAACGCCCGCACCTGCTGATCAAACCAGTGTAGCTGGAGATGATCCCCAAGACTGAAATAGACCCGCGCAACCCGCTCCACCGGCTGCCCGGTCTGCTCTGCCACCTGGATAATGCCCAGCAGCGAGAACAGACTATCGGCACTAGCGGCTAACCCCGCCAACGCATCGGGTACGCCGCACTCGACCAACTGCGCATGCCGGCGCTGCCAGTCCTGCAGCCGGCCGCCCTGAATCAGCTCGACGAGCTTCGGCATCAGCAGCTCTATACCACCGCGATAGCGTTCAATACAACGCGCAACATCCAGTTCATAGCGATGATTACGCAGGAACCAGTAGCTGGCGCGGCGTACCAGACGTTGTAGATCGGTCATGATCTGAGCCTGGTCAGTCACTAATACCGCGCCATCCAGACTTTCGATCTCGGCCCAGATCGTGTCCATTGCAAACACATCACGGGCGATCACATAGGCCGCAGCGATATCATCGTAATCCGCGCCAGAAGACTGCTTCACCACATGCGGGTAGGTGATACCCATCCGGTTGACGATGCCGTTGGCGAGCTGGTTGGCGATAATCTCCGGGCGCAGCCGATGCTGACTGACCTCTTCCGGAAACCGCTCGCTGATCTGAGCAGGGAAGGCCCCAGCTACTTCGCGCGCCAGATAGGCATCGTTGTAGATCCGAGGGGTGATCAGCGCCTGTTTCAGCTCCGCTTTAATGTAGGAGATCAGCACCGATAGCTCGGGACTGGTGAGGCTGCTACGGTTCTGCATCGCCTCCTTATCGGCGATGAATTCCAACTCACGATCCAGCTTGCCGTCCGCTTCCAGACTGTCGATCAGACGCACATATTCATCCAGATCATGCGTCGCATGCTCATGCGCCAGGCTCAACGCCTGGACCTGGCTGTAGTTATTAGCCAGTACCAGCTCCCCGACCGCATCGGTCATCTGCTTCAGCAACAGGTTACGCTGCTTAATCGTCAGGTCACCGTTGGCAACCACTTCATTGAGCAGAATCTTGATATTGACCTCGTGGTCGGAGCAGTCCACACCGCCCGCATTGTCAATAAAGTCGGTATTGCATGCGCCGCCCTTGTGCGCGAATTCAATCCTTCCTAACTGGGTAAAACCGAGGTTACCGCCCTCTCCCAGCACCCGGCAACGCAGCTCGTTACCGTTAATGCGCAGGCTGTCGTTAGCCTTGTCGCCGACGTCGCTATGGCTTTCACCGCTACCTTTGACGTAAGTGCCGATGCCGCCGTTCCAGAGCAGATCGACCGGCGCCTTGAGTAGGGCGGAGATCAGTTCCGTAGGGCTGAGCTG
Source organism: Neptunomonas sp. (assembly GCA_004195305.1). GTDB lineage: Bacteria > Pseudomonadota > Gammaproteobacteria > Pseudomonadales > Balneatricaceae > Motiliproteus. The sequence goes on from SDWN01000843.1 coordinate 2,198, forward strand.
ATCCGCCTCGATGGCAAAGCGCTGCTTCATCTGCGCCGAGATCGCAATCGACTTGGCCGCGCGGGAGAACACCCCGCCTCCTTTGGAGATTAACGACGCATCAAAATCGGTCCAACTGGAGCGCGGCAAGGCGAACATCCGCTGCCGTTCAACAAAGGTGCTGGACGCTTCCGGATTGGGATCGATAAAGATGTGCATATGGTTAAAGGCTGCCGTCAACAGGGCGCTCTCTGACAACAACAGACCATTACCAAACACATCACCGGCCATGTCGCCGACCCCAACCACAGTAAAGGGGTCAGCCTGAGAGTTCAGCCCCAGCTCACGGAAGTGACGTTTGACCGATTCCCAGGCACCTTTGGCGGTAATCCCCATCCCTTTGTGGTCGTAGCCCTGGCTCCCCCCAGAGGCGAAGGCATCACCGAGCCAGAAACCGTACTCGTCGGCCAGGGCGTTGGCGATATCGGAAAAAGTCGCAGTGCCCTTGTCGGCGGCGACCACCAGGTAGGGATCATCGTCGTCGTGGCGGATCACATCGCGCGGCGGCACCACCTTGCCCTCCACTAAATTGTCGGCCAGATCCAGCA
>SDWN01000851.1 GCA_004195305.1 Neptunomonas sp.
ACACCATCAAGTGGCACGCGGAAGCGGTCGACAAGATCTACGACCAGACGGCCCCGGTCGGGCCTGATGCGATCTCCATGGTGGTGCGCGAGCCGATCGGCGTGGTGGGGGCGGTCTTACCCTGGAACTTCCCGCTGCTGATGCTGGCGTGGAAGATCGGTCCGGCCCTTGCTGTTGGATGTTCTGTGGTGGTTAAACCTGCAGAACAGACCTCGTTGACCGCACTGCGAATCGCTGAATTGGCGATGGATGCTGGCCTGCCTCGCGGGGTTCTGAACATCGTCACCGGAACCGGCCCTGAAGTCGGCGAGCCTCTGGGTCTGCATATGGATGTGGATATGGTCAGCTTCACCGGTTCTACCGTCACCGGCAGGCGGTTCTTACGCTACTCGGCGGACTCCAACCTGAAGAAGGTGGTGCTGGAGTGTGGTGGTAAGAATCCCTGTATCGTCCTCGACGATGCCGAGAATATCGACCTGGTGGCGAGTCAGGTGGTCAGCGGCGCTTTCTGGAATATGGGGGAAAACTGCTCGGCAGCCTCGCGACTGATCGTCCACGAGAAGATCAAGACGCAACTGCTGGAACGGATCCAGGAGCACGCCAAGCAGTGGCGTACGGGTGATCCGCTGGACCCGGCCAACAACCTGGGTGCACTGATCGACAAGAACCACTTTAAGAAGGTGGTTGCTTATCTGGAGCTGGCCAGCGAACCCGGTAAGACGCTGCTGCTGGGAGGTGATAGCCGTGACGGTGTCTACGTGCTACCGACGGTGATTGATGGCGTCAACAATGGTGATCGCCTGGCGCAGGAGGAGATCTTCGGGCCGATTCTGGCGGTGATTACCGTGAACAGCGTTGAGGAGGCGATCGCCGTGGCCAACGACACCGACTATGGTCTGTCCGCCAGTGTATTTACTGCCAACGCCAAACAGGCGATTCGTACCGCGCAGGCGATACGTGCCGGAACCGTGACGGTGAACTGCTTCGGCGAGGGAGATATCAGCACGCCTTTCGGTGGCTATAAGCAGTCTGGGTTTGGTGGACGCGACAACTCCATCCATGCTCATGATCAGTACACGGAGCTGAAAACTATCTGGCTCGATCTCAGCGACAATGCTGTCGATGAGGCTTTGGACTGATCATTAACACTTTCGGGAACCGCTGATCGCCACCGCATCGCTTCTTCACGGAGTTGATGTGCGTGGGTTTGGCGTCTCTCGCAAAGGAGGCTGATAGTGAGCAACTCTATTCGGGTCAAAAAGTTGCCGAAAGACACCGGTCCTGCGGGCTGGGACGCGATTCTTCGCCCGGGACGGTCTTTTCCGGAACTGGATAGTACCATCCGTGCAGATTGGGTGGTGATAGGTGCGGGGTTTGCGGGCCTCGCGGCGGCAAGGCGCCTGAGCCAGTTGCGCGGAGGCGATAAGATTGTGTTGCTGGAGGCTGCACAGTTGGCGCAGGGGCCTTCAGGGCGCAACAGTGGATTTATGATCGACTTGCCGCATGAACTCAATTCGGAAACCTATGCTGGCGGGCAGGAAGAGGATCTGAAGCAGATTCGCCTTAATCGTGCGGCAATCGACTTTGCCGGTGAGATGGCGGAGGAGTTCGGGCTCGGCTCGATGGTGTTCGGACGTCATGGCCGGGTGACCGGAGCGGCAACGGCCAAAGGCGAAAAGCATATCCAGAGTTATTGCTCCCATCTCGATGGCTTGCAGGAATCTTACCAGTTGCTTGACGCCGAGGCGATGCAGGCGTTGACCGGTATTGAGTATTACCGGCATGGGCTGTTTACCGCCGGGGCGGCGATGATTCAGCCAGCGGCTTATGTACGGGAGATAGCGGCGGGCTTGAGCAAGCAGGTCGCGATCTTCGAAAACTCGCCGGTGATCGAGATTAACACCGGTCCTGTGCACCGTATCTCGACACCCAAGGGGCAGGTTGAGGCGCCCAAGATTATCCTTGCGGTCAACGGGCATATTCAGTCATTCGGTTTTTTGCCCAAACGCTTGATGCATCTGTTTACCTATGCCTCGATGACCCGGGCGCTCAGCGCTGATGAGGTTAAACGGTTGGGAGGGAAACCCAACTGGGGGGTCCTGCCTGCGGATCCGATGGGAACCACCGTGCGTCGGGTGTCCGATTACAGGGGCAGCGGTGATCGACTGACCGTGCGTAACCGCTTTACCCTGAATCAATCGATGGAGGTGAGTCCGGCGGAACTCCGGCGCGTGCTCAAGGATCATGATCAGGCGTTTAACGCCCGATTCCCGATGCTCTCGGGCGTCGCGATGGAGCATCGCTGGGGAGGTCGCCTTTGTCTGTCGCTGAACTCGGTGCCGGTGTTCGGCGAGCTGGAACAGGGGATCTATAGTGCGGCATGCCAGAATGGGCTGGGGGCGGTGAAGGGAACGCTGTCGGGCATGTTGGCAGCGGAGATGGCGGTTGAGGGTAAAACACCGATGGTTAGCGAATACCTGGCCTACGATGCACCGAAACGGTTGCCTCCCGAACCCTTCCTTTCAGTGGGGGCGAATATGACCCTGCGTTGGAAAGAGTGGCGGGCGGGGATAGAGCTCTAAGTCTTGATCGGGACAGCCTTGATCGGAGACTTGCCGTTAAACGATGCAGATATCAGGCGCAGTATAGGCCTTCGGGCCGACCTGGGTGAGACCCCGCGTCCTGCGGATCTCGCATTGTTAGCCTTCAGCCCTTCTGTTCCTCGGCGCCAGAGCGCTCTTCTTCAGTGAGCTGCTCAAGTAGCCACTGCTTGAGAA
>SDWN01000373.1 GCA_004195305.1 Neptunomonas sp.
AGGTTTGCAACTTGCTGGCCGACCTGGTTTAACTCGCTGAAGCCAAACTCCGCATCCTGGAAGTCGATCTTATTCAGATCAGCGATGTTGTTGATCGACTCGATGCGGCGCTCGAGTTTGTTGATAGAGCGCTGGATCCGGCTGTTGATATAGAACACGATCAGCAGCGTCAGCAGCAGAGGGAACGGAGCCAGATAGGCGAGGCGTTTAAGCAGGTCACTCTGAACGTGGGACATCATCGCGTCCAGGCTCTGGGTAACCTCGATCACCCCCAAGACATCACCCTTGCTCACGTTGCTGTGGCAGGCCAGGCATTCGTCGCGCGCGAGCAGCGGGTAGCTAAAGCGCAGTTGGCTGCCCTGGAGCTGGTAGTGTGAGCTTTTGTTATCGATGGTGAGGCGATTGAAGCTGTCGATCGGAGGTTGTTCAATAGTGCCAAATAACGCTTCTACCTGTTCTCCGCGGTAGATCGTGATACGGTGGTTTTTATCGTCGTTAGTGCTTTCCAATTGTTGAATAAAATCTTCCAGTTGCTCGCGGGTCCAGCCCTGACGCATTAACTGGAACATCGAGTTGAAGGTGTTCAGGGCTAGTTGATTAGAGACATTGATCGCGGTAGTGCGAACGCCACTGTTGTAGGCCTGGCTGGTGGCCCAGTAGATGGCAATAAAGCCGAGCACGGAGAACAGCAGGGCCATCCGCACTAAGAACCCCTTCAGTGATCGACTTCGCTTCATGCCACCTCTGAAATAACTACGTTACGTCTGTTTAGATCATCTAATGTTTACTAGGAAGATAATTATATCGACTTCGTGGCTGTGGGGGGCGCTAATTTTGTTGATGCAGGTCAACCGGTGCGCAACTGGTGGCACGCCGGTTGCGCATTTCTGCAGGGTTCGGATTACAGGTGGCTCTCGGCGTACTCGGCCAGCGCACTGCGCACCACGCTTTCGAGGTGGATCGTCGCGCTGCCTTCGTAGTCCTTAAAACGTTCGACAATATAGGTCAGTCCAGACGTTAGCGGGGTTAAATAGTTAGAGTCGATCTGCGCTAAGTTGCCGAGGCAGATCATCTTGCTGTTCTTGCCGCAACGGGTGAGGATGGTCTTGAGCTGCGAGGGGGTTAGGTTTTGCGCCTCGTCGATCAGTACCAGGGCATCCTGGATGCTACGACCGCGTATAAAATTCAATGATTTGAACTGGATGTTGGCTTTTTCGATGGCGTATTTGATGCTGCTGTGCGGCAGTTCGTCGCCTTCATGCATCGCTTCCAGATTATCCTGAATTGCACTGAGCCAGGGGGTCATCTTCTCCTCTTCGGTGCCTGGCAGGAAACCGATATCTTCGGCCAATGGTGGGGTGCTGCGGGTGACGATGATTTTATTGTAGCGTTTGTGTTCGATCACCTGCTCCAGGCATGCCGCCAGCGCCAGCAGTGTCTTACCAGATCCTGCCGCGCCGTTAATGATACACAGATCAATGCTGGGGTCGGTGAGGGCGTCGATGGCGAGTCCCTGGGGTATATCCAGCGGTTTGATGCCCCAGTTCTCTTTGTCCAGCAGGAAACGCTGATTGATGTCCCGGAGCTTGACCTCGGTCTCGTTAATCGACTCGACCCGCCCGGCAAAGCCTTCATTGTCGTACACGTATTCATTAAGGTAAGTTTCCGGAAGCAGGCTCCGGGCGATACGGTGGAAGGTATGGCCGTCACTGTGTTCGGTCTTGACGTCGCTGACCTGATCCCAGAAGTTGCCCTTAAACTTGCGATAACCGGCAGTGAGTAGATCCAGGTCGGAGATCAGCTGGTCGGTACGGTAATCTTCAACACGTTTGAGGCCTGCTCCCAGTGCTTTAAGACGCATGTTGATATCTTTGGTCACCAATATGACCTGGCGATCCTGATAGATCGACTGCAGATGCAGTGCCGCGTTGATGATGTGATTGTCATTGTTGTTGTGATCAGGCAGGAAACCTTTACGCATTGATAGTTCGTGATCGGGAAATATCGATAACTTGCCAAGCTTTTGCTTGGGATCAGGTGTGGGTAGGGTGATTTTGACCCCGCCTGAGATCTCCTCAGGGGATTTGGCCTGGCTTAGAATGCGGTCGATAGCCCTGATCGCAAAGCGGGCTTCCTGAGAGACGTTTTTTTTGCGGTCTTTGATGCTATCGAGCTCTTCGAGCACAGTCATCGGGATGGCGATATCTTGTTCTTTGAATTCAGTCAGGCAGTTGGGGTCGTGGAGCAGGACGTTGGTGTCGAGGATATAGAGCTTGGATGAGCGCATGGTTAGTTCTCCTTATGCGAGCATTAGCGGTGTTTTTACAAAAAAAATGCTAGCTACTAGTTCCAGAACTCAGAGAGTAAGACCTGAGGGAGGTCGGTGTAAAATATTCTAGTGAAATTTTGCTGTTATTTCCGAGATATAGTGCCAGATTTAACTTATTAACCCTGCGTGTTAATAAGAGACGCAAGGATGCGTCAACATGGGTCGAGGCCCCATGCGAGCTTCTGACAATACAGCAGTTCCGCGCAACTGCGGTGGATTTTAGGGGAGATGGACAAATAGGTACCTGATTACCCACAACGCTCAGCCAGCTGCCAGTGCCTAAACAGGGTTCTCAGCCCTATCGCTATCGCTATCGCTATCGCTATCGCTGCCGCTACACAGACAGCTAGGCGTTTCATACAACACCGCCTGGAGTGTCAACAGAAAATAATGCAGGTCATGAAATCCGATATGCATGTGTGGATTGGGCTATTTTATTT
>SDWN01000611.1 GCA_004195305.1 Neptunomonas sp.
CCACAAACCCCGCCATTCATGCAGACTAGTTGTTATACCGACCAGAGTGCTACCCATGTCAGGCTACAGCCCGACCCACAGGGATATGTGGGAAGTGTCTTAAATGCAGGAGCAATTTCAGACCGACCCACAAAAAATGCATGCTTGGGTTGTTGGTTTATGCAGAAAGAATAGATCGGCTGCATCTTGGCTGAGTTTTGTGGGTAATCAGGTCCCTATTTGGATCGCGGACAGGGTCAAGACGGCGCACCCTGCCTTCGATGCTGAAACCTTTCTCTGCGAGGTGTGCGACGGTTACGACGATCTTGAACTGACCCCGCGCGGGTGGCGTATCGCTCATTGCCTGCACCGACATCTAGCCGCGAAATACCCCGAGCAAACGCTGGCTCGGTTGCGCCAATGGGCCAATGACGACAATGTGCATGTGCGCCGTTTAGTCTCGGAGGGGACCCGTCCCCGCCTACCCTGGGCGTCGCGGCTAGCGTTATTTCAACATGACCCAGGCCCGGTTCTTGAGTTGCTGGAGCTGCTGTAGGATGACCCGGAACTCTACGTGCGTCGATCCATGGCGAATAACCTTAACGACATCGGTAAAGACAATCCTGACATGTTGTTTGCCACTGCCGCACGCTGGTCTGAAGGCGCATCGGATGAACGGCTGTGGCTGATACGCCATGCCCTGCGTTCGGCGGTAAAGCGGGGTGAGACAGGAGCATTGGCAGTATTGGGGTTCGGCGCCCAACCCAAGGTGGAGATTAGCCAGGGCGGAGCTCAGATACACGGGGACATACCCTCTTTGGGCCTGATGTCAAAATGGCTGTAACCGGCAGCCCTCTGAGTTAGCGACGGGATTATCGGGCTGGCTAGCCCCTGATACCGTTCAACCCGATCAGGATAGGCAGTTGCGCAAGGCACGCTCCAGTTTGGGGAGCGACCATCAGTCCTTAAAAGGGTAACGGGTGCCGTTTAAAGACACTGTTGATATCGGACAGCGCGGGTTGACTCAAGGGCATAGAAAACGCGCTGATGTTTTCTTTCAGTTGCTCCATAGAAGTCGCACCAATAATGGTAGACGTGACCCCGTCCACTTGATCACACCAGGCGAGCGCTAACTGGCTGGGGGTATAGCCGTAAGAGTTAGCAATGTCCACGTAGGCTGCTGTCGCACTATTCGCTGACGGTGTATCACGGAACAGGCCATTACGTTGTGTAATGCTCCAACGACTACCCGCGGGGAGCTCTCCATTCAAATATTTGCCGCTTAACATACCACCGGCCAACGGTGACCAGGGTAAGTACGCCACGTTCTCGTGAGTACAATTTTCAATCAGATACGGCCAGTCTTTGGCATGCAGCAGGCTGAACTCATTTTGAATCGACACCATGCGCGGCAGATCGTATTTTTCACTGAGCCTTAGATAGGTGTTAATACCCCAGGGGGTATCATCCGATAAGCCACAATGACGGATCTTACCGGCCTTAATACACGTGGCTAAACCCTTAAGAATATCGAGCATCTGCGCTTCTTCTTGCCTGGCATCAAACTCGCTGAACTTGAATTGGTTGGGGAAGTGTTTACCGAAATGAGGCGAGGTGCGGTTTGGCCAATGCAGTTGGTACAGATCGATATAGTCGGTTTGCAGGCGCTTTAGCGAAGCGTCGACTGCCGCAACGACAGCATCTCCGTTGACTGGCCCTCCGTTACGAACCCAGGGTAAACCGGGGCCGGTAATTTTGGTCGCGAGAATAAGGTCTTCACGACGGTGAGCGTTTTCACAGAGCCAATTGCCAATGATGGTCTCTGTTTTTCCGTAGGTCTCTGCCGTCGGTGGGATCGCGTACATTTCAGCCGTATCAATGAAGTTGATACCCTGGCTGAGGGCGTATTCAATCTGTCGATTGGCGTCTTGCTGGGTATTTTGTACGCCCCAGGTCATGCTGCCTAAACAGACTCGTGACACACTTATGTCACTGCTGCCCAGTTGAGTGAGTTTCATATCGATCTACTCCTTAATCCCGTGTTAGGTCCACGTTGCCTGCCCGGCCTGGACTGTCTATATTCATGTGCCAGAATATTAACACGGCGGGTTAATAGGAGACGTAAGGATGCGTCAATATTGGTCGAAGACGGTAAGCGAGTTCCAGAAAATCAAGCAGTTCCACGTAACTGCTGCAGATTTTAGGGGCGATGGATAAATAACTATGGAACCTATTTGTCCATCAGGTTAATAGTTGCGATTTTCCCATTTGTTGCGTCAGTACTTATACTGAACATAAAGCGAGCGCTTATCGTTCACAGCATCCAGACGTCGCGTTTGGGCATTGCTGCCAGGATCCGAATTAAAACGCCTCGGGGGCAGCTTAATGCGCCAAGTTCGTGCCGCATCTGGCTGCCTGATGTCCGATCAAGGATTATCAGCACAGCTGATCAAATGACGCTTGGAGGAATTTCCAGCTCTTGGAAGGTTGCCGCGACAGCTGTGTTGCCGGCACCAAAGTATCACTGATGCGGGAGTGCCGAGAACGGGCAGCGGGAAAAGAGTCCTGGCGGTAACAGTCCTAGACAGTCTGTCGGACTTGACCGGTCGTAGCTAGGGGAAGACCGATTTGAGACAGTTTTCGAACTCTTTTGAGGCTAATAGTGGTTCTATTAAACGAAAAATAGGGTGAGAAATGGCCAAAGTCGGCTTTCCCGCACGACTGCATGGATGCAGGAGGTAGAGCAACGCAGGAGCGGTTGCCGAGTAGATCAGTGTTAAGTC
>SDWN01000841.1 GCA_004195305.1 Neptunomonas sp.
TCGATCCTGAGCTATTTGAACGCCCGGAGCGCTGACATCGCTGCTGATCCCGAGACAGGCGGTTACCGCCTGACGCTTCGCGCATAGAGCGGACACTAGGAGGCTGACCGAGAATAGCGAGCGTCACGAAAGAGGCGCATTTTGAGTCAGATTTTTCGGTCATTTGCGCAGATAAATCGGCAGGATAGCCGATTTACACAGCCATAGCTGCCCGTAGGGCAAGCTGCAGGGACGCAGCTTGTGAATAGTGGTTCTATTTGACAAAAATGAGCGGAAAATCTGGCCGAAATGCGAATTTTGCAGTAGGTCTGTCTATTCTCGGTCAGCCTCCTAGCGATCTTATGGCCTGGGTGGCTATTGTCGGCCCAAGCCGTCACTTATGGCTTGCGCAGACAGCAATGCTGCCTGCTGATCAGAATCGATAAAGTGGCCACCGATTCTCCGATCCTGAGCACTTGATAACTGCAGGACCCGCAACTAAGTGGGTAATCTTATTTGTTTGATACCGCAGAATCGTAATTATTGATGCGGCAGTGGCATCAATAATGATCACACTAAATCTTCCGCTACGTGAAACGTTGCAGACCGTAAGGCCTTTCTAATATATCTAATAGAGCTAGGCCATTTTAGTCAAAGCCGAAATACAGAGCGGTCATCACGACGACTTCCGCTATCGGCAGCTGTATCTACAGAGCGGTCACGACAGCTTGGAATGGGGGAGGCTAAACGCAAGACCATATATGAGCCCTTGACCTGATTATGCAGTGCCAGTGAGATCTAAGTTGTATCTTTGTTTTAGCTTTTTCAAGCCGGAATCAGTAAATCGAACAATGCGGGATTCGGGGCTTTTTTCGGCCCATCGGTGCTGCAGAGTTTCATCCAAAATCCAGCGCCCCAAACTACCTGCCAAATGGTATCGCTGCTCGCTCCAGTCGAGACAATTTTTGCAGGGCGCAAGATCACGCTCAGTAGGGTCATGGCTATACCCCCACTGCTGGAACAACTTGGCTCCATCTGCCGAAAGTTCAAGTGAACCATTCCGCTCAAGCAACAGCTGCCTGGATTTAAGCTGATCTAATATCTGGACAGCTAGCTCCCCAGCCAAATGATCGTAACAGATCCGAGCCCTTTTCAACGCGAGGTAGAGATCATCCGGTGCCGAGCGACTGCCACTCTGTCTGGATGACAGGTTTTGTAGTATTTCGATCAGCTCAGCAATATCTCTGCCGCTGATCCTAAAGTATTTGAACTGGCCATCTTGACGCACTTCCAACACCTTGCCAGATACTAACTTACTCAGGTGACTACTGGCTGTTTGAGGCGTGATGTCAGCTTCCAATGCTAGATCGGTCGCCGTCATATCCCTCCCCGACATCAGGGCCATCACCATACTGACACGTGCCGGATGGCTAAGTAGTTTTGCCAGGTCGGCAACTATTGGCTCAAGGTACATAAGTTTTACCTACTTCGATACGCGTCGAAGTGCAATCAAACGGATTCAGATAAGATGCATTAAATACTGACATGAGAACTAAGGGAGGTATAGATGATCGCTGTAATATTCGAACTTTATCCGCGCAAAGAACAAACTAAAAGCTACTTTGATATTGCTTCAGAGTTGAAGCCACATCTAGAGCAGATCGATGGATTCGTCTCTGTTGAACGATTTGAGAGCGTCATCCAAAAAGGTAAATTCCTGTCGCTCTCCTTTTGGCGTGATGAAGAGGCAGTGAAGCAGTGGCGCAATCTCATGCTACATAGGGAAGCGCAACAGGCGGGTCGCCAACGGGTCTTCACCGATTACCGACTTCGAGTAGCACAGGTTATCCGTGATTACGGCATGGAGGAGCGGGAGCAGGCACCCGCAGACAGTAATAAGGTAAACCTATAACGGGAGGTAAAACATGGCTATCACACTTGCCTTTGATGTCTACGGTACTCTGATAGACACCCACGGATTGGTGCAGCAACTGGAAAAGCTTATCGGCGACAAGGCTCGAGAGTTTTCTATCACCTGGCGATAAAAACAGTTGGAATACTCTTTTCGGCGTGGGCTTATGAAAAACTACCTGCCCTTCTCCGAGTGTACCCGCAGCGCTCTTGAATATGCATGTCAGCTGCATCAAGCCGCGCTAAGCCCTGAACAAAAATCAGAACTTCTAGCGCTATATGCCGAGCTGCCAGCTTTTTCCGACAGCATTGCAGGACTCTCAGCTTTAGACTCGAAGCAGTTCCGCCCCTATGCTTTCTCAAATGGCACAGAAACCGCTGTTCGCAAGCTATTACATTCTTCCGCTATCGCCCCTTACCTGCTCGATATAGTCAGTGTGGACGACCTACAAAGCTTTAAACCTGATCCTGCTGTTTACGGTCATTTCCTAGAGCGTACAGGAGCGGTAAAAAAACAAGCGTGGCTAATCTCAAGCAACCCCTTCGATGTCATCGGTGCTCTAACTTATGGAATGCAGGCTGCTTGGGTAAAGCGTAGCGACGCATCGCTTTTTGACAGCTGGGAAGTGTCTCCAACACTGACCGTCAGCAGTCTGGAGAAAATTGGCGAGGACATCCTAAATCTCACAGGACCCAATTAAGCAGTAGAAGTAAACAGGTGCATCAATGCGTATTTGGTATTTAAAGCAATAGAGAGCTTTCATTGCGCCGTAGCGGCTTTCAGCCTCAGCAGCGGCAACGACTGTTAAGGGCGCATCTAGGGACTGTCTCTTATACACATCT
>SDWN01000844.1 GCA_004195305.1 Neptunomonas sp.
AGATGTGTATAAGAGACAGTCTTTATATAGTGAATACGACTAACCCCGACAAGCGATCGCCGTCATCACTGCTGCACCCTAAGCGCAACGCTAGGTAGCGTAGCCAAGTATAGGTATAGCTGTAGTTACAGGTTGGAGTTACAGGTTGGAGCTCCAGGCTGCAGCTGCAGACCTTTCTGGATAGAACGACTTACCGGGTCTATCTCAAGCCCCGAAGACACTTTCACTAGCCACTGCAAAAGCAGAGGCTAATGGTTTATATTTACCTGCATAAACAGCAATAAAATAACGACAACTGAGGCATCCATGGTCAGTCTGGACAAATTTGATCAGCTCATAATCAAACAGCTGCAAATGAACGCGCGCATCACCGTCACCGAACTAGCCTCAAGGGTCGGATTGTCCAAGACACCCTGTCAGATCCGAATGCGCCGCCTTGAGGAGCAGGGCTTCATCATGGGCTACACCGCACTCGTCAATCAGACCAAGCTGGGGCTAAGCCATATCGCCTTTGCCCAGGTCACCCTCAGAGATACCACCAGCAAAGCCCTGGCCGCATTTAACGCAGCAGCCAAGAGCATCCCGGCGGTCGAACAATGCCACATGATCGCCGGTAATTTCGATTACCTGCTGAAGGTACGGACCCGGGACATGGCCGAGTACCGCAGGGTGCTGGGTGAACAGATTTCTGCGCTACCGCATGTCCTGCAGTCGAGCACTTTCGTGGTCATGGAAAGTGTTAAAGATGCTGGCGTTTAGCAGCGCTGCGATCTGCCCCCTGCATCTGTATTACGCCCCTTAACCTAGCCCGTTCTCTACGCTCTCAGGCCATTATGATCCTCTACATCGCTGAAAAGCCCAGTCAGGGGCGCGCTATCGCAGCGGCGCTGCCCAAACCGCACAACTCGGGTGACGGTTTTATTCAGGTGGGCGGCGGTGACTACGTCAGTTGGTGCGTCGGCCATCTGCTGGAGCAAGCCGAGCCTGATGCTTACGATCCCGCCTTCAAAAAGTGGCAACTCGAGCACCTGCCGATTGTACCCGCGGAGTGGCAGCTGCAGCCAAAACCAAAAACCCGCAAACAGCTCAGCGTGCTGCGCAAGTTGGTCAAACAGGCGGATCAACTGGTGCATGCGGGCGATCCCGATCGCGAGGGCCAACTGCTGGTCGATGAGGTGATCGGCTATCTCAAGGTGCCCGCCGCGAAGCAGCGCACGACCCAGCGACTGCTGGTCAATGACCTGAACCCCGCCGCCATCAAGCGGGCATTACAACAACTGCGCAGCAACCGTGAATTCGTGCCCCTGTCGGTGTCAGCCCTGGCGCGCTCACGGGCGGATTGGCTCTACGGGATCAACCTGACCCGGGCTTACACCTTGCAAGGGCGCAAGGTCGGCTATCAGGGTGTGCTTTCGGTCGGACGGGTACAGACGCCCTTACTGGGACTGGTGGTGCGCAGGGATCAGGCGATCGAGCAGTTCACCTCTAAACCCTTTTATGAACTCTGGGCAGAACTCGAAACCGCCGCGGGCGAGCGTTTTCACGCCAAATGGCAACCCAGTGAGGCGTGCCGCCGCTATCAGGATGAGGAGGGCCGGTTGCTCTCCCGACCCCTGGCTGAAAACGTGCGCCAACGGATCCACGCCAAACCCGCCCAGGTGACCCGCGTTGATAAGACCCTCAAGCGTCAGTCCGCGCCCTTACCCTACAATCTTTCCGCACTGCAGATCGATGCAGGCAAGCGCTACGGCCTCAGCGCCCAGCAGGTACTGGATAGCTGCCAAGTGCTATACGAGCGCCATACCCTGATCACCTACCCGCGTTCGGATTGCCGCTACCTGCCGCTCGAGCACCATGCTCAGGCGACCGCCGTGGTCAACGCGATTGTCGCTAACACAACCGAGCTGACGAGCGCGGTCCAAAACGCCGACCTGACGCTTAAAAGCAAAGCCTGGAACGACGCCAAGGTGGATGCTCACCATGCGCTCATCCCGACCCAAAAGCGTACTGACCTGTCCAAGCTGGGACGCCACGAACAGCAGCTTTACGCACTGATCGCGCGCCAGTACCTGTGCCAGTTTTACCCCCCGTACCAGTACTACGAAACCGAGTTGGAGGTTGACATAGAGGGCGGCTGTTTTGTCGCCAAGGCGCGCCAGACCCAGCAACGGGGCTGGAAGGCGCTGTTTCCGCCGAAACACCAGCCACCGACCGGCCAAGATACACGATCCGCGCCGACCGATGCTGACGAGCGCCCTGCCGAGCTACCGGCGCTGCAGCAGGGCCAGCAACTGCACTGCATCCAGGGCCAATTGCGTGAGAAGCAGACCCAGCCTCCGGCCTATTTCAGCGATGCCACCCTGCTCGCGGCAATGACCGGTATCGCCCGCTTTGTCGAAGACGCTGAGATCCGCAAGGTGCTGAAAGAGACCGATGGCTTAGGCACAGAGGCGACCCGGGCGGGGATTATCGAACTGCTGTTCAGGCGTAAATTCCTGGTCCGCCAAGGCAAGCAGATCCGCAGTACCGAGGCGGGCCGAGGACTGATTAATAGCCTTCCCACGCAATCGACCACACCCGATATGACCGCGCAATGGGAGGCAACACTGGAGGCGATCTGCCAGCGCCAAGTCAACTACGAGGGGTTTATGCAGCCGCTGCTTAGCACCCTGCAGAGCCTGATCGAACAAGCCAAACAATCG
>SDWN01000847.1 GCA_004195305.1 Neptunomonas sp.
AGATGTGTATAAGAGACAGCAAACACAGAAATTCGGTCACGCCCCTGTTTTTTGGCCCGGTAAAGGGCAGTGTCGGCATGTCTGAACAGCTGCACAGGATCGCGACCATCGTCCGGAAACACAGCCACGCCGATGCTCAAGCCGACAAAGAGGGTATTCCCGGCGATACTAAAGGGCGTCGAAAAGTCCTCTCTGATAGCGGCCGCCAGCGTTGCCACGGCCTGTTTGCTCGTCTGCCTGGCCGCCAGAAGCACAAACTGATCCCCGCCCAGACGACACAACCGATCAGATGTTTTTAAGCGTTGTTTAAGGCGCTCAGCCACCGCTATCAGCAATTGATCCGCGGTGCTGTGTCCCAGGCTCTCGTTAAACTGTTTAAAACGGTAGATATCGATGCTGAGCAGACCGATACAAGGCCCCGCAGGCCCGAGATTACCAATCTGCTGGCACAGCAACTCATACACCTGGATCCGGGTCGGCAGACCCGTCAGCGCATCAATCCCCGTATGCTGAAACAGCCACTGCTCATATTCAAGCCGCTCCACCAGATCTTCCATTAACATCAGCGTATGCGGGGTTTTATTGGGGCCATTGAACAACGACACATGCACCCGTTGCCAACTGGGTTTACCGCTATGACTGCGACCACAGAACTCACCACTCCACTTGCCTTCACGGCACAGCGCATCATTGAGCGACTGGTACACCGGCTCCGGCGTCAGCTCCGAGCGCAACAGTTCGCAGTGATTACCCAACAGCTCCGCCGCCGAGTAACCGCTACTCTGGCAGCAAGCAATATTGACATAACAGATAATGCCCGCGCTGTCGGCAACCAACACGGACAGAGGAGAGAGATCAAACAGCGTATGTAGCTGATCCAGCCCCAGGCTACGCCCGGTAAACAGAGATGTTTGAGTCGCAGCAGTCAGGGTTAACATGGATACTCTCAATCAAAACTAATCAATAAAAACTAATCAATAAAAATAATGCTGATAAATCTGCGAAAACAACCGCAGTTGAGCGATTCTAAATACTGCAGGGGACTAGCATAGACTGCGTTAGCCAGCTTAGCTGTCCCTTTTTGCCCCTCCTTACGAACGTTTAACACGATAGATATAGGTTGCACTCCGCCAACCCTCTCTTCTAAAGTGTCCGGGTGTTCCATACGCGAGGAGCCTGTCGGGCTTAACGCTGATCTACTGCGGGACAGCCGACTTTGGCCCTTTTTACCCTATTTTTCGTTAAATAGAACCACTATTGGCCTCATAATAGTTCGAAAACCGTCTCAAATCGGTCTTCCCCTCGCAACGACCGGTCCAGTCCGACCGGCACCTAGAGAGCTGAAATCATGTCAAATTACCCCACATTAACCGAAATGGGTGTGCAATCCGTGGAGGATATTGTTAAGTATAGCCTTCGCCAAGAGGGCGAAAGCGACATCCTGAAGATCTATTTCCGGCGTGAAAAAGGCTCACTACTGCCTAAAAGTAAAAAGTTTCAATTTGGCCGGTCGCACAAAACCGTTCGGGTCGATAGCAGCCAGGACAAGTATCACGAGATCACCGAGATGTCGGCTTTTTTGATGAGGGCCGTCGATGAACTACACGAATTGGTGAAGCATGAGCACGAGGTACAGGACATTAAAACCAAGTTACGCGATGACATCGATCACCTGGAGAAAGTGATGATGAGCAAACTCATCGAGATTCGCCGAGATATCGAAAGGATCAAATAACCCTATCTGGCAGCCTGTCGGGGTTGTAACCAAACCTAAACACGAGCAATCAGTTTTCTGAGCCGGGCTAACTGGTGTGGTTGGCCCACATCTACCGGAGCATACAGCAAAGGGATCAGCAACCGCTCTATCGGTACTAACCGCGCAGCGAGATCGGGTCGCTGCAGGCACAACCGGTGCAGGTAGTCAGCGGGGGTCTCTGCTGGCATCAGCACCAATCCTCGCCGGGCCATTTTTCGGCACAGCCGGTCATAGCAGCGCAATCGAGGATCCATCCGCCTGCGGTTGCGTCCGCGTCCGAGCAACCACAGCGCCAGAACGGCCATCACCAGGCCGAGCGCGGCCAGCAACATCAGCCCCAGCAAACGCAGATCGACCCGGTCAAAGAATCGCGCCAAGAGTTGCCGCTGCGCCTGTGCATCGTAGCCGAGCACCAGTCGCTGCCAAGCATAATTAGCATAGTCCCAACTCATCCTTAGCTGACTCACCCAGGCCAGATGGCGATAACGCAGCGGCGAAAACAGGCTACTTTCGAGGAAGCTGCCTTCAGCTTCCAGCGCCTGTTCGATCCCCAGCTCTACCCGCTCCGGGGCAACATAAGCAGTCGGGTCCGCTCGTATCCAGCCCCTGCCCGGCAACCACACCTCCGCCCAAGCATGGGCATCGAATTGGTGCACCAGCAGGTGCCCTCCCAGCGGGTTGACCTCGCCGCCCTGATAGCCGGCGACAATTCTCGCGGGTAACCCGGCCGCACGCATTAAGAATACAAAAGCACCGGCATAATGGCTGCAAAATCCGCTGCGACTCGCAAACAGGAATTGATCGATACGATCACCGCTGAGCAGCGGCGGGCGCAGGGTGTAACGAAACGGTTGCTCACGAAACAGATTGAGCACACGCTCCATATAGGCTGCAGCCGAGACCGATTTCGCCCTTAGCTGCGAGGCTAACCTGTCTCTTATACACATCT
>SDWN01000148.1 GCA_004195305.1 Neptunomonas sp.
AAGTTGATGCCGATCGGGTGATCGTTGGTCATATCGGTGCCGAGCGCCGCGATGGTGAAATCGGGTATGGTACTGGGAAGGCCCCCCGTCTGCGCGTTATGACAGCTGAGACAGCCGTTGAGGTCCGGACTCAACGCCATATGATTGTCCGCAGCGGTGAGCGATGGATCGACTAGACCCTGATCAATCTGAGCCTGCCAGTTAGCCGTTGTCAGCCCACCATCCAGCGTATAACCGCCGCTACCGGGCATATTGAGGACCGCGTCCATCGCCAGGGTGCCGTCGTGGCACGACAGACAGGTCAGCGAATTCACCCCCGGCTGGGTGACCGCCGCGGTCAGCGAGACGGTCTTGAGGGTATCGTAGGTCGTGTAGGTCGTGTTGCCGAGGGCTCGGTTCCACAGCGGCGCACCCTGGGTATTATTCGAGCCGTGCGGGGTGTGGCAGTAAACGCAGACCGCGCCGTAGTCATTCCGAGAACCCGACATCATTGCTTTGGCATTGCCGGTGGTCGTGCTCTGGGTCAAATTATGCCGGGTGTCAATCACCCCCCTCTGGTTCGTCGCGGGGAATGCCGTTTCACCATCTTTCTCAAGCGCCCAGGCAGCGAACGCCAGCGTACCGGCACCCAAGATGCCCGCCTTCAATGCTAATTTATTTATTGTCATTAGTTGTCCTTCCCTGTCCCTAAAAAGTTACCTATACACGCGCCCAGGTGCCGATGCATGCACGCTCATAGGTACGACTCAATTCCGCCAACTGCAGGCATACCTAACAACAACATAATGAAGACAGACCATCGCTACAGATCATTTAATGGATTAAAATCACAAATGCTTCCGGCGCAGATTAAACATTCTAATGGCTGATGGCACAAAATGCCAACAGTTCCAGGCTCAGGGCCGCAATACCCTGCAAAAAACAAGGGAACATTCACAGCGATTAAGAAAATATCACGCTGCCGCCCGCCCCCGGATTAAGCCAAACCCTGGCGCTTTGATGGCTCCCGCCCGCTATCTCTTATACTATCAAGTGATATGTCGGCAGGAGACGACCATGCACAGCCTTTTTCCCGAGATCCAACCCTATCTGCAGCAGCAGCTGCAGGTCGACCCGCGCCACCGCCTGTATCTGGAAGAGAGCGGCAACCCCCAGGGCCAACCGGTGCTGTTTGTCCACGGTGGCCCTGGGGGGGCCAGCAGTGACTTCGCCCGGCGCTTTTTCGACCCGGAAAAATACCGCATCATCCTGTTTGATCAGCGAGGTAGCGGCCGCTCCACCCCCCATGCCGAACTGCGCGATAACACCAGCGCGCACCTGCTGGCCGATATGGAGGTGATCCGCAACCATCTAAACATCGAAAGCTGGTTACTGTTCGGTGGCTCCTGGGGCTCGACTCTGAGCCTGCTCTATGCCCAGGCTTACCCGGCGCGGGTCAACGGCCTGATCTTGCGCGGCGTCTTCCTCTGCCGCGCCCAGGATATCCGCTGGTTTTATCAGCAGGGTGCCAACCAGATCTTTCCCGATTACTGGAAAGAGTACGCCGAACAGATCCCCCAGGCGGAGCAGGATGACTTTGTCGGCGCCTATTACAAGCGCCTCACCGCCCCCAACGAGATCGCCCGCATGGCGGCGGCTAAAGCCTGGTCCTGCTGGGAGGCGCGCTGCTCGACCCTGAACACCAGCCACAGCTTGGTGAATCATTTCAGCGACCCCCATGTCGCGCTGGCCATGGCGCGAATCGAAGCGCACTACTTCGTCAACCAGGCGTTTATTGAACCCAACCAGATCCTCGATCAGGCCGATCGCATCCGCGATATCCCGACCATCATCGTCCACGGCCGTTATGACATGGTGTGCCCGGTCAACCAAGCTCTCGCGCTCTATGACCGACTCCCCGAAGCCGAGCTGCATATCGTGCGCGATGCGGGCCATTCGGCGCTGGAACCGGGTATTACCGACAACCTAATCAAGGCCACCAACCATTTCGCGCTGCGTCTGGCCTGAGCCATTATGCGCATGCCTGGTTAGCCTGTTAACTAAGGAGAGAGGAGGCGCGTGCATGCGCCACCGGTTTTAACCACCCATCCAACCGGACACTCGCCAACCACACACGCACCCACAAGGAACCCCATGCGCGCCCTGATCCAACGTGTTAGCCAAGCCTCGGTCACCATTGATAGCCACCTCCACGGCCAGATCGGCCCCGGTATCCTGCTGCTGCTCGGAGTGCAACGCGGCGACGATCAGGCGGCGGCCGACAAACTGCTGAACAAGGTGCTGGCCTACCGCATCTTCAACGACAGCGACGCCAAGATGAACCTAAGCCTGACCCAGACCGGCGGGGGGCTGCTGATCGTGTCCCAATTCACCCTGGCCGCCGATACCCGCAAAGGGCTGCGTCCCGGTTTTTCCACCGCCGCAGCGCCCGCACATGGCGAGGCACTCTACGACTACTTTGTGGCGCAGGCACGCCGCAGCCGGATCCCGCTCGCCACGGGGCAGTTTGGTGCCGATATGCAGGTGGCACTGGTCAACGATGGCCCGGTGACCTTTATGCTCGAAAGCTAAATACAATCTATCAAATTTACTTTTTGACCAATCAAACAACAAACAATGAGCGTAGTATCTACTTTTGAACAATCAAATAAGCATCCGAATCCATCAGTTCTTTAGCTGTCTCTTATACACATCT
>SDWN01000151.1 GCA_004195305.1 Neptunomonas sp.
AGATGTGTATAAGAGACAGGCCCAGGTAAAACAGCTGCAAACTGACGATGCCATCTATATCGTCGGCTCAGGCCGCATTAACGTCGCAGGTATGACCAGCAGCAATATCGACCGTCTGTGCCAGGCGATCGTCCGCGTATTGGATTGATCCGATACCACATGGGGGCCTAGGAGCCCCCATCTCTCCTGCCAGTCCCCGAAGCCGCCATGGCTCACCCCTGCGGGCGTTCATCAGACTGAATGTCATTGGATAGCAACGGGGATGGGAGTTGGCCTTCAGCACTGCAACTGATGAATTAAATCGTTAGACGATTCTCCGTCTGTGACTTTCTGAACGGCTACAGCTAATTGGCACTTAGCGACTCCTGATTACCCTGAGGCTTAGGCCCTGCGCGGTTATTAATAAATTCAATCAATCATGAGGCGGGTAAACCAAGGCGTCAGCATTGATCCACCCTCATTCAGACGAAGACGCCCCTGCTCATACGCTGAGACTGTGGCGGCTTTCCCAGATCCCATGCAGATTACAGAAGGCCTGGGCTACCACTGTAGTCGACGCACCAACCACTATATTGACGGTTACAACAGGTGCTACGCCTGTCCTCGCGAAGCTAACATCGGCTACCGCCCCCCCTTCTTCGGTAAAAATTCGCACTCTTTCGATCCAGTGAGCATCGGTCATCGGGTGAGGTAGCACGCCGACAGAAACAGTCACCGCAACAGTTTCACCTTTGCTAACCTTAGCTGGCGCCTTGATGACTGGGGCATGCTTTTTTTCCAGGCCAGTCATGTTAGCCGCATCCTTAACACGGTTGATCGCACTAAAAAGTCCGAGATCAGCCGTTTTATAGCCTGCAGCTAAGGCACTACCCGTTGTCACCAGCGTCGCTGCTGCGGCAACGGCAGCCGCCGCTCCGCCAACCAGGACCTTGCGTCTTGTCATATCGGCTTTTTGATTCATAACACCTCTCCATTTAGGAAAAAAACCTGGCTTGTGGTTTGGGCGATCTATAGCATTATTAAATCCGATAACGCATAGAAACCTTTGTCACAACCTGATCCATGGGGATACAACTTTATTTTCCATAGCCTCCCAGGCGAGCGTATTTTTTAACTAGCGGGCAATACGACAGTGCTATGGGCGCTTCAACCCATATTCTAGTCGCTGAGCGGCTGTAGTTTTGTCATAAATGTCGCCGGACGCCTTTCACATAGTCAGCAGCCAGCGCCCAGAGCCCCTCACAGCGGGTTACAGCGTATAAAGAGAACGGCGCGGCGGGAGCAGCAAGAGCCATTAAAAATAGACTAAGGGCCTGACGCAGCGAATCGCCGATGCAGCTGATAATGTCCGCGTCCTGGAAAAGAGCGCGGATGCAGCAGGCAGTAGCCTCCTAGTCATGCCGACAAAGGACGCCAGGCGCTCGCGAGCCCACGTCGCATGGTCAGCCAGGCTCTGCAAATACCGGTCTATTCATACCACTCCGTGCTTGATTGGTGTTTAATAACCGCCATTCCAGGCAATGATCCGAAACACCCGCTAAGCGGCAGAGCCACTGATGATGATTAGCAGGCTCCTTACTTTGTGAGAATTAATCTATGCAAGCGTCATTTCAAGATGCCGTGTCACAGTATCAGAACAACAATCTAGAATTGGCATCAGACAGCTGTCGTAAGATGTTAACAATACAACCGAAGTCAACCGAGGCGCTGCATTTGCTCGGACAGATTGCGCTTGATAAGAACATGACCACCGAGTCTGAGAGGTACTTAAAAAAGGCGCTCAGGTTAGCTCCTGATGGCTGCGATGTATCATTTACACTCGCCGAATGCCTGGTGGCTCAAGACCAACACGAAAAGGCCAGGAAGATTTTACTCAAGGCTCTTAGGGCCAGGCCAGACTTTTTCCAAGCGCATACGCTTCTTTCTCAGATCGAACTCAGAGGGCCTCACTATCATGAGGTCCTTGCTGAAATTCATTTAGCACTCAATCCAAGTCGATATTTAGAAATAGGTGTTTCTCAAGGTGATTCTCTACGCCGGGTACATCCGGATACCCAGGCGCTCGGAATAGATCCTGAGCCAAGAGTGAGTTTCGCCTTACCTCCAACGCATCGTATAGTGACTGCGACTAGCGACGACTTTTTTAGTGGGTCCGGCCTCACGGAGTGGCTTAACAACGAAACGTTAGATCTGGCTTTTATTGATGGCATGCACCAATTCGAGTTCGCACTCCGTGATTTTATAAATATCGAAAAACACGCCAACTCATCCGCATGGATTCTCATTCATGATTGTGTACCGCTAGACGGACCCTCATCACAGGCGCATCGATGTACGACCTTTTGGTCCGGGGATGTTTGGAAGCTGATGATCGCACTCAAAAAATACCGCCCGGATCTTGATGTCGTGTCCTTGCCTTGCCCCCCTACTGGGCTGGCTGTAATCCGTAATCTCGATCCCAACAGCCACGCATTGACTGACGCTTACGATCAAATTATTGCGGACGTAGGGAGCATGACCTATGAGGATATCTGTTCCAATAAAACGGCGAGACTTGGCATCATCGGTATGGCGCGAGGCCGTAGCATGTGGACACCGGCTTAGAATCAACCCAGCTTAACGCTCCACAAACGCCCGTTCGATGACGTAGTGGCCCTGGTCACCGCGGCGTGCCTCCTCAAACCCGCGCTGATCGAGAATGGCGCAGGTATCTTT
>SDWN01000756.1 GCA_004195305.1 Neptunomonas sp.
GCTCGAAAGCGGCGTAATCGAGTCGGTCTGGCAGTTTGAGTTGTTTGTTATCGGCCATCCAGCCGCAGTAGTCCGTGAACGACCCTGCTAAACGGGAGTGGGGCACGGTCGGGCAATTAAGGTAGCTGTCGACCCCGCGCAGTTGCCGTTGCAGCAGATCAAACCCCAGCCGCCAGCTGAGCTCGCGCTGGCTTAGGCGGCGCTCGCGGTGACCCGCGGTAACTGTTTCTTGGGCGGCTAATTTCAGATCATAACGACTCAGTCGCAGTTCGCTGGCTGCGCCTGCGTGGCTCAGGGGAGAATACTCCGGCTGATCGATCAGGTGGTAGCAGCAGGGTGCCAGACTGAAGCGCTGGACACCGCGCGCGGTGCCCGCCAGGAGCAGTTGCACATGAAGTTTGCCACAGGCGTGCAGGGCCACCACATGCTGTGGCGGCTGGAGCAGTGTCAGCGTCGCATCGGACATGACGTCGGCCTGGTGATGGCGGCAGGGTAGATCCAGCTTATCGGTTAGCTGTTGCCCTGACAGGCACAGTTGCGGCTGTAGCTCCAGGCTGAGCACCGGCTGCCGATGCCGAAATGCCAGCAAGCGACCGAGGTGGCCCTTGCCCGCACACCATTCAACAAAAGGCAGCTCAGGGTTGATCAGTGCCTGGTCGAACGCTTTGATCTGTGACCACTTACGCCCGGGAATATGGTTGCTGAAGCGGTTCGGGGGCGAGGCCGTCTCTGGTCTGGCAACCCGATCCAGTTGGCACAGTTGCCGGAGTCGTTGCGCCTGGGGAATAAATGGACTCAGGGCTTCGGCGCGAAGAGCATCATCGTCGAGTAATCTTTGCCGCTGCGGTTCGGGCAGTGCAGCCAGCCAGGATTGTAAGGCTGTATCAGGCCAGGGACGATTCAGTTGCTCGAAGCTACGCAGTTGCCACAACGATCGCAGTTCGGTCAGTAACTGGTTGAGTTCTGCAAAGCGTTGAGCGAACGATAAGGTGGCTGGCATCGGATTAATGTCTGAAATACAGCCACCTTACATGGCATGTAAAAAAACGCCGATAATACGCCCAATCGTTGCTGTTGTAGAGTCCGTATTTGAACCTTAATTTGAGTGCAGAGCGGGTTCAGGCCGCATCGGTTTCGGTAAGCGGCGGTGGACAGCGCTCGGTCTTAATGACCTCATCGTTGCGGATCGATTCCAGGTGCACATCAAAGCGCCACAGCCGGTGTACATGCTTGAGCATCTCCTGGGTAGTCTCGCCTAGCGGGCGCTCATTGTGTTGAAAGTGGCGCAGGGTCAGGGAGCGATCACCGCGGACGTTGACATCCCAGACCTGGATGTTGGGTTCGCGAGTACCGAGGTTATACTGCTCGGCCAGGTTACGGCGAATCTGATGATAACCGTTTTGATCGTGAATCGCTGATACCAGCAGGTTCTTGCTTTTTTCGTCATCAACGATGCTGAACAGGTGCAGGTCTCGCATCAGTTTTGGCGACAGAAACTGCTGGATAAAGCTCTCATCCTTGTAGTTACGCATCGCATCGTCGAGAGTCAGTTTCCAGTCAGAGCCAGCAATATCCGGAAACCACTCGTGATCTTCGGCGGTTGGCTGTTCGCAGATGCGACGGATATCCTGCATCATGTTGTAGCCCAGCGTGTAGGGGTTGATGCCGTTAAAATGGGGGCTGTCGTAGGGCGGTTGATAGACTACGCTGGAGTGGGAGTGAAGAAACTCCATCATAAAGCCGTCGCTGACCAGCCCTTGATCGTACAGATCATGCAGCAGGGTGTAATGCCAGAAACAGGCCCAACCTTCGTTCATAACCTGGGTCTGCTTTTGCGGATAAAAATACTGGGCTATCTTGCGCACGATGCGAATGATCTCTCGCTGCCAGGATTCTAGCAGCGGGGCATTTTTCTCTAAAAAATAGAGGATGTTTTCTTCCGGATCCTTGGGGAATCGACTGCGCTTAAGCTGGTTCTCTTCGTCTTCTGCTTGTTTCGGAATGGTGTCCCAGAGTTTATTAACCTGTTGCTGGAGGATATCCGAGCGGGTTTGCTGTCGTTTATTCTCCTCCTCGGCTGAGATCGGACTGGGGCGTTTGTAGCGGTTAACCCCGTAGTTCATCAGCGCATGGCAGGAGTCGAGCAGCGTCTCTACCTCTTCGATACCATGGCGCTCCTCGCACTCGGCGATGTAACGCTTTGCAAATAACAGGTAGTCAATAATGGCGGTGGCGTTGGTCCAGGTACGGAACAGATAGTTGCCTTTGAAGAATGAGTTGTGGCCGTAGCAGGCGTGGGCGATGACCAGGGCTTGCATGGTAATGGTGTTCTCTTCCATCAGGTAGGCGATGGAGGGTGACGAGTTGATAACGATCTCGTAGGCCAGCCCCATGTGCCCGCGTTGGTAGTTCTGCTGGGTAGACAGGAACTGTTTGCCGAACGACCAGTGGTTGTAATTGAGCGGCATGCCGACCGAGGCATAGGCATCCATCATCTGCTCGGAGGAGATCACCTCAATCTGAATGGGGTAGGTGTCCAGGCCAAATTTGTGTGCCGACTTGGCGATCTCCTGGTCGTACTGCTGGAGCAATTCGAAGGTCCATTCGGAACCGGACGAGATAGGTTTTTTAGGGTTCATATCGGCCTCTCGCTTTAGGTTGATTAGGGGCGTTGTTTAACGACGTTGATCAGGGGCAGGCTTCATCGGTATAGCCGATTATCTCCGGGTTAGCGCAGGCGCTACAGGCATTGGCGTGTGTGCTTCGAGTGGCATCCGCGTGAATCGCGCAAACGGGTCGATAGTTCATCGGACAGGCAACCTGTTGGCTTGTTTCAGGTCTGGGTTGCGGGCATTGCGCTGGCTTCTGCGGAGCTGTTGTTTGGTGCCCCGGCTGTAGCGCATGGTTACAGCCAGACAGCAGCAACAGGGCCATCAGGGGTGCCAGTAAGAAACGCAGGAAACAGATCATTTACACCTCACGGCGTGCAAACAGCTGTCGAAATACCGGGTAAATATCTGCGGCCTTTTCGATCTTTTCTAACGCAAAGAAATCGGGATAAGCCTCGCGTATTTTTTCATACTGGAACCACAGGTTCTGGTGATCGCCGGTGGTGATCTCGACGTAAGCAAAATACTGTACCATCGGCATAACTCTGTTGATCAGGAGTTCGCGACAGGTGTCTGAATCACCGTCCCAATTATCGCCGTCCGATGCCTGAGCCACGTAGATATTCCATTGCGAGGGTGGATAACGATCTGCGATCACATCCGCAGTCATGTTTATTGCGCTGGACACGATAGTACCGCCGGTTTCCCGGGAGTAGAAAAACTCCTCCTCATCCACTTCCTTGGCCTGGGTGTGGTGACGGATAAAGACCACATCGATCTGTTTATAGGATCGCTTAAGAAACAGATATAGAAGCAAAAAGAAACGTTTGGCGACATCTTTGACCGACTGCGTCATCGACCCGGAAACATCCATAACGCAAAACATCACCGCCTTGGAGCTAGGGACCGGGGTGCGAATCAGATTGTTATATTTCAGGTCGAAGGTGTCTAGAAAGGGCAGTTTGCTAACCTTTGCTCGCAGGTGGATCAGTTGCTGTTCAATTTCAGCCAGACGCAGATCGCGGCCATCCGACACCGGGCCGTTTAACAGTAATTCCTGCTCTTTAAGCAGCTCGCGGATCAGCCGCCGGCTGCTACCTGAGAGGGCGATGCGGCGGGCATGCGCACTGCGTAGCGAACGGATAATGTTGAGCCGCTCGGGATTTCCCTGGTTGGTGAAGCCTGCCTGAGTCAGCTTGTAATCACCGCTGTCGTGAAGCTGTTTCTTGACCATGTTGGGGAGTTCAAGATCTTCAAACAGATACTCCAGAAACTCGTCGCGGCTAATATGGAAACTAAACTCATCCTCACCCTCGCCGGAATCGCTGGCACCGCTGCCTCCGCTGCCTCCTCCACCGCCTTGAGGGCGCTGGATCTGATCGCCGGGGATAAACTCTTTATTACCGGGGAATACCCGGGTGTTGATCCCGCCCTGACCGTGGTGAAACACCGGCTCAGAGATATCCCCTTTGGGGATGTTGATCTCGGAACCGCTGTCCAGGTCGGTGATCGAGCGCTGCTTGACCGAATCCGTCACCGCTTTGCGGATATGTTTTTGGTAGCGGCGCAGGAACCGTTGCCGGTTTACCGAACTTTTGTTTTTGCCGTTCAGGCGTCGGTCGATGATATAACTCATACCACTCCTTAGCTGCGCTGGCGGCTATTGCGATTTGCGGACGCGGATATACCACTCCGAGAGCAGTCGTACCTGTTTCTCGGTATAACCGCGATCGATCATCCGCTTAACGAACTCTGCATGCTTGTTGTGGTCATCGGATGAGGCTTTGGCGTTGAAGGAGATGACCGGCAGCAGATCCTCGGTGTTACTGAACATCTTCTTCTCGATCACGGCGCGCATCTTCTCGTAGCTGAGCCAGCTGGGATTCTTGCCTTTGTTGCTGGCTCTGGCGCGGAGTACGAAATTGACAATCTCATGCCGGAAATCTTTGGGGTTGCTGATCCCCGCAGGTTTCTCGATCTTCTCCAGTTCTTCGTTGATCGCCTCGCGGTTGAGAATATCGCCGGTCTCAGGATCACGGTACTCCTGATCCTGAATCCAGAAATCGGCGTAGGTCACGTACCGATCAAAGATGTTCTGCCCGTATTCGGAGTAGGATTCCAGATAGGCAGTTTGGATCTCTTTGCCCAGCGACTCGATATATTTGGGTGCCAGGAACTCCTTGATATAACCGATGTAGCGTTCCTGGGTTTCCTGCGGAAATTGCTGCTGTTCTACTTCTTTTTCAAGCACATATAGAAGATGTACGGGGTTTGCTGCGACTTCGGACGAGTCGAAGTTGAATACCTTGGACAAAATCTTAAACGCAAATCGGGTTGATAGACCATCCATGCCCTCATTCACGCCCGCATTATCGTGGTACTCCTGAATCGATTTGGCCTTGGGATCGGTATCCTTGAGGTTCTCGCCGTCGTAGACCCGCATTTTGGAAAATACATTGGAGTTTTCCGGCACGATGATGCGTGACAATACGGTAAACTGGGCCAGCATCTTGAGTGTGTCCGGGGCGCAGGGGGATTTGTTCAACGAGCTGTTTTCCAACAGTTTCTCGTAGATGTGAATCTCTTCTGAGACCCGGGTGCAGTAAGGCACCTTGACGATATAGACCCGGTCTATAAACGCTTCGTTGGTCTTGCTGTTCTTGAACGCCTGCCATTCCGACTCGTTGGAGTGGGCCAGAATAATGCCTTCAAACGGGATCGACCCCATTCCTTCGGTGCCGTTATAGTTGCCCTCCTGAGTCGCGGTCAGCAGCGGATGCAGCACCTTGATCGGTGCCTTGAACATCTCCACAAACTCCATAATGCCCTGGTTGGCTTTGCACAGGCCGCCGGAGAAGCTGTACGCATCGGGATCGTGTTGGGCAAACTCCTCCAGCATGCGGATATCGACCTTGCCGACTAAGGATGAGATATCCTGATTGTTCTCATCACCGGGCTCGGTCTTGGAGATAGCGATCTGGCTGTGGATCGAGGGGTACAGTTTGACCACTTTAAACTTGGTGGGGTCGCCGCCGTATTCGCGTAACCGCTTAACCGCCCAAGGCGACATCGCACCCTTAAGGTAGCGGCGCGGAACACCGTATTCCTCTTCAAGGATGGCGCCGTCTTCGGCTGGGTTGAACAGCCCCAGTGGTGATTCGTTGATCGGCGAGCCCTTGACGGCGTAAAACGGCACTCGCTGCATCAGCTCCTTGAGGCGTTCCGCCAGTGATGACTTGCCGCCACCGACGGGTCCGAGTAGGTACAGGATCTGTTTCCTCTCCTCCAGCCCCTGAGCGGCGTGCTTGAAGTAGGAGACGATCTGCTCGATCGCTTCCTCCATGCCATAAAACTCCTCGCTGAATGAGGGGTAACGTTTGATCAGTTTGTTGGAGAAGATCCGGCTTAGGCGCTGGTCGCGACCGGTATCAACCAGCTCCGGTTCGCCGATCGCCTTGAGTAAGCGTTCCGAAGCGCTGGCGTAGGCGGAGGGGTCTTTTTTGCAGAGTACGAGGTACTCCTGCAGCGACATCTCCTCTTCTTGGGTGGCTTCGTAACGGGTTTTGAAATTGGTAAATATATTCATGTTACGTACCTTTCATTCGTTAGTCTGCCGCTTTGCTCGTCATGCTCAGGGCGACCTGTTACATGGAGTAGATCCTATAGCTCTGTAGGGTTAATGTTGCAGTTATGGTTGCAGATTAGGTTGCAGCTAAGGTTGTCGTTAAGCTTAGTCGTTGACGTCACCGCTAAGCACCCCCACAAACCGCTTTCTACTGTGTATGACAACGCCGAATGGCTGATGGTTGCTGGTTACGTAGGTTTTACAACTATTTTACAGAAGGCTCGGATTCAGGTTTTACCGCTGCAGGGTGGCTGTTTCGCAGTCTAACGAGGCCCTTCAGGTGATTTCAGACACGGGAGTGCCGAGGGTTGAGTGGATGATGCGAACCGCACTGGCGCCTGCTCTAAAGCGGCGAGCTTGTGTTATTATCGGCCCTTGTTTGGGCTGTTTGATAAGCGACAGATTCAGCTATACCCGCCGGGTTAATAGGAAGTCCAGAGCGCGCCCTGACGTTTAATCCATTGATGATTTGGTTTTATTGATTCTATGAAGAATACACTGCTTTTTTTGCTCCTCTATGTTCAGAGCTCTTGGGCGCTAGCCACCATTACCACACTTTTTAAAGACGAGAATGGCAGAACCAATTGGCAGCATTTGGCGAACTGGAGCAGTGCCACGCTGATCATCTTGTTGTCGGTTGTTTCGGTTTATCTGTTTCTTGCCAGGCGTCGCGCACATCGTGCCAATCGTGAATTAGATCAGGTTCGACGCGAGCTTGAAGATCGCGTTCAGGAGCGAACCGCAACCCTGGATAACGCCAATAAACTTCTCCAGGACAGTAACCAGTTGTTGGAAAAAGAGGTTGCCCGGCATGTGCTCACCACGGATCAGCTGCGCTCATCTGAATCCTATATCAAAGATATTTTGACCTCGATGCCGCTGATGCTGGTCGGTTTGGATAAAGAGGGGCGGGTGACGCAATGGAATAAACAGGTTGAAGAGCTTTCGGGGGTCCAGGCAGAGCAAGCCATGGGTAAGACACTCTGGGAAGCCTATCCGACGATGACCGTGGTTCCCGAGCATATTCAGCAAGCGATTGAATTCAATAAACCCATTCACCTTAAACAGCATCTGAGTGGCTTGTCTCACTTTGATATTACGATCTACCCGCTGCAAGATCAGGAAGAAGCTGGCGTGGTTATTCTTGTCGATGATGTCAGTAAACAGACCGCAGCTGAGAATATGCTGATCCATAACGATAAAATGTCATTTATGGGTGAGCTGGCATCGACCATGGCGCATGATATCAATGCGCCGTTGCAAGCGATCATGATCGATTTGAAACGCTTTCAGATCATGCTGTCTGATAGCAATACCCGCTCAGCGCAGCAGCCTGTGGATGATCTGCGGATGCAGAAAATGGATACGGTTATTCGTGATATATCCGCCAAAGGGGAGCAGGTTTCGACCATTATCAGTAATCTGCTGGCCTTTGCCCGCAGCCGCAAAGATGATAAGCAGATGACCCATATAGCCGAGGTGATGAACAACACGATTCGACTCGCAAATGATGTGATCGCAGTGTCTAAGGGGCTGTCTTTTAAGAATGTTTCTATTAAAAGAAGGTTTGAAAGAAACCTGCCGTTGCTGCCTTGTCATATTACCGAGTTGCAGCAGGTTTTTCTAAGCCTGTTCCGGCATGCTTGCTATGCCTGCCATGCCGCAATGCAGGACGCCAGCAGGGTAAATTATGTTCCCAGGATAACCGTCACGCTGTCTGAGTCTTATGGCAATCTGTGGATAAAAATCCAGCATAATGGGGTTGGCTTGACCGATGCAGAACAGGTGAGTCTGTTTGAACCGTTTTTTAGCGATCAACCCCGCGCAGAAGATTTTGATGCCGGAAATCACCTCTCATTTTCCTACTACATTATTACCGAGCAGCATCAAGGGCACATGGCCGTGACCTCCGATCTGGCCAGCGGTTCAACCATCCATATGCAGCTGCCGCTGCAGTAGCGATCATGCGCTCATCGGCAGATTAGAGCGTCAGATTAAAGGGAGGCGCATGGATGCGCTAGTCCGGTTCAACCGGCCTGCAGGAGCTGATCAGTTATCCGGTGAATAATGTTCATTGATGCCTGCTGCCGCCCTTCAGTACCTCTTTTACGGCTTCCAGAGACGCCAATGATCCTGCCCTCCGGGTTAATAACCAGTCTTCGAGCGTAAGCGTAACTCGCCGCAGGGGCTTCAATTACGTAGCCGCGCTGTCGGTCAGGCGGCGGTATTATAGTGCATATGGTGTTGATATTATCGTTCGTATTGCACTATGATGCGTGCCGTGGCGCATCTTTGTGGTTGCTTTTCGGTGTTTAACTCTAAAGGTGCAGTATTGTGCTTCTTTGGTTGGCGGTCGCCGAACAGGATTCTCAGGTGAGGTCGATAACGATAACAATAAGCTGATGGACAAGGAGAGTTTATGAATTTTGATCTTGGTGTAGGCGTCGCCTTCTGGTTGACGATTATCAGTACGCTGGTGTGTGTCGCTTACGGCGCCATGCTTTGGAATCAAGGTAGTGAGGAGCAAAGTCCAGAGTTACCCGGCTGGGTTGAGTCCGAGCAGAAGATAAACGAGGGGCTCTGAGGATGATAGAGAATCTGGTTATTATTCTATATCTGGGCCTCCTGGGTTATCTGGGGTTTTACGGTTACAAGTCCACCAAGGATTCCACCGACTATCTGCTGGCAGGGAGAGATACTCACCCCTTTATCATGGCACTCTCCTATGGGGCCACCTTCATTTCTACCTCGGCGATTATCGGATTCGGCGGCGTAGCGGCCTGGCTGGGCAACTCCATGCTGTGGCTGACGTTCTTTACCATCTTCGTCGGGGTGTTTATCTCCTTTGTCGTGTTTGGTAATCCCACCCGGCAGATGGGCTATCGGCTCAATGCCCATACCTTTCCCGAACTGCTCGGCAAACGTTACGACTCGCGTTTTATGCAGGTCTGCGGTGGGGCGCTGATTTTGTTGTTTATGCCGCTCTATGCGGCGGCGGTGTTAATCGGCGGCAGCCACTTTATCGCGGGCTACTTTGAGGTGAATTACCATACCGCGCTGCTGGTGTTTTCCATCATCGTCACCGCCTATGTGCTGGCCGGGGGCCTCAAAGGGGTGATGCTGACCGATGCCTTGCAGGGGAGTCTGATGTTTATTGCGATGATCCTGTTGTTGGTGTTTACCTATCAGTCATTAGGGGGGGTAGGCGCAGCTCACGAGAAGATGGAGCTGGCCTGGCAGGGGACGGTGGCCGATCCACTGGCGGATCAGAGCTTGAAAACCCTGGCCGCGGGCGGTCCCGATTTTATGATGAAGCTGTCGCAGGTTTGGGGGTTTAACGGCTGGAACTCCATGCCGGAGTTTCTATCACGTGGCTGGTTGTACCTGATCACCACGCTGGTGATGGGTGTCGGCATCGGCGTTTTGGCACAGCCACAGCTGATCGTTCGTTTTATGACCGTTAAGAGCAAGAAGGAGCTGAACCGCGCGGTGCTGATCGGCGCGATCTTCATCCTCGCCATGACCGGTATTATCTTCCTGGTTGGCGCGATGAGTAACGCCTGGTATTACGAATTCAACGACGGCAAGAATGCCCTGCAATCGGCGGGTTCCGTGGGTAAAGTGATTCCTCATTTTATTCAGAATGCGATGCCGCACTGGTTCAGTTTTATCTTCTTGATCGCGCTGATCTCTGCTGGCATGTCGACCCTCTCGAGCCAGTTCCACGCGATGGGCACGGCGGTGGGCCGGGATATCTTCGAACAGCTGTTCGGGTCCGAAGGTAAAAACAGCGTGACCATCACCCGCATCGGCATTCTGGTGACCATCAGTTTTTCGGTAGCATTGGCTTACGCTTTCGAGCAGCAGCCAGCGATCATCGCCCGATCTACCGCGATCTTCTTCGCGCTTTGTGCGGCCGTATTTTTGCCCGCTTATATGGGCGGTCTGTTCTGGCGGCGCATGACCCGGGCCGGTGCCATCTCCTCGATGCTGGTTGGGTTTCTAGTGTCGGGCTTTTGGCTGCTGTTCGTGCATTTCAAGGAGGCCAAGGCGCTGGGCGTCGCTAAGGCGCTGTTTGGCAACGATTCGCTGTTGAATGGTAAAGTGATCTTCGTCGATGCCCTGGCGATTGCACTGCCGGCCTCGCTGCTGACCGCGCTCATCGTGTCGCTGCTGACCGCTCCGCTGTGCAATAAGACCCTGGAGCGGGCGTTTGGGCGTTAGTCGGACGCGTCATTAAGAGGAAGGGCCTGGTGGCCGCGATGCCGGGCCCTGGTTGCTTAATCCATCCTGGCGTAAGTGGTCACGTCAGACCTGGGCGTTGGTGGCATAGAGACCGTCAAGCAACTGAGCCGCGCCAGTAAACGATGGCTTAGCCCAAATTATTAGGGCGGGTCAATAGCGTCACAATGTGGGACAGCCCGAGGTCTGAAGGGGGCACAGAGTGAACACTCTCTGGGCGGACCATGTGCAGCTCAATTGGCTCATAACCACCACTTAGTATCCGTTGTGAACGGCTGTCAGAAGCCGCGTGTATTTGGCTACCTGCGATTTTGCATATTGCTTTCATTTGAAGTTGAGGTAGTTAAAGCCAGGGCGAGAGGGCAAGGCCATAGCCAACCAAAACAAGCTCGGCCGTCAAAGTGTTCGCTTCGGGCGATGAAAAGATTAGCAGCTATTATGGCCGCAGTTTCAATCGGTGGGCGTGAGTGTTAATCTGTCTGGGCGAAAAACAACCACCTCGTTCTAGGAGCAAGCCGACGATGGAGATCTCTTCCGCACCGCTTTCTTCTGCTGTCAGCCAGTCCAGCGGCAGCGTACATCAGACGGTAGCCTTACGTATGCTGAAGGAGTCGATTGAGCTTCAGGGACAGCTCGCACTTTCACTGTTGCCTCAGCCACCGCAGGTAGACCCCAGCTCCTCCTTAGGTCATAGTATCGATATTCACGCCTGATCCATTGTGGCTGTCTGAACGCAAGCTTCGGACCCGTTACCCGAATGTGGAAAAGGTCTTTCACGGCCTCTTTGCTAATCCACCATCGCCTGATTTTGAATGCTAACTCTGCCGCTAGCGTGACAACGGCACCCAGATCCAAGTCTTGAAGGCCTGGCTGATCCTGAGCACCATGGGTTGCTGAGACTTACCAGCCCAATTGCTGTGGGTTGAGTGACCGTAAAGCGTCGACTCTTGCCATTTTCTGACCCTTCTTACTGAGCCAAGAACGTCCGCTTTTGCGATCAGGCCTGTTCTGCAAGGCATCGTTTAAACCCCACTGGAGACTTGCTCAGGGCTGCGTTTGACGTGGGCTTGTCTCACCTGCGTGTCGGCAACGTTGCTGCGAACAGGGCCTATCCTCCCGGATCAACTTTTTGACATGACTGTATCGATATAAGGAGATTACCCTGCTTGTGGCCAAGCGATGGATTCAATCCGTGACCCCTCTATGGCCGGTGGTTATCGCATAGGTTATAACCAATTCCACTTCCCTAGACTGTTGAAAAGCGTTAGCTAGAGTGCGGATGCCAGTTACGCGGTCGTTCCTGTGCATCGACTCTCCGGGTCCTGGATTGCACTGTACAGCTGCCCGGTCCGACCATCAAAGGCGATCTGACTACCCTCAACAAGCAGCCGGGTCGCGTTGGGCAGCACCATCGCCGGAATACCTGCTTCGCGGGCCTGGCAGGCGCTGTGGGCAAGCAGTCCGCCCACTTCGACAATCAGTCCGGCCACTTTTCGCAACAGCGGTGCCAGTCCCAGATTGGCCGAGCGGGTGACGATGATGTCATTTTTGCCAGCACTCGCGAGCAGCTGGTGCAGGTCACACTGCTGCGCGTCGATCAGGCGCACTTTGCCGCGAATAAATCCCGGTGCCATCGGCTGTCCACGGTGGCCGTTGGTAGCTGTCTGATTCGTGCCGCTGGGCGTTGTTGGTGACAGGTTTCCGGTCAGGTCGATCTGATCGCCGAAGATGACCGCCGGTAAGGGCTGTTGGCGCGCTATTTCCAGGGCTAGTTGATGCTGTTGCTGGCGTTGTTCGATCTGCTTGCGCAGCAACGGTAGCTCTTTCAGGCACAGCGGTAGCTCTTCGGGCTGCAGGTAAAAAATCTGTTCGTCACTCAGCTTGAGGCGCTGGGCCAGTTCCAGCAAGGCCTTGCGAATCAGCGCGTATTCTCCTGCATAGTGGTACTTGATGGTTTCGCGTAGAGGCAGGAAACGTCGGGCCAGTCGCAGGTCGGACCAGAGCTGCTGGCGCTGCGGCGCTGATAGTTGCAGGGCGTCCAGGCGCTCGCTGAGTCGTCGTTCATCGTGTTTACGTTGTCGCTGTTGCTGTAGGAACGCCTGTTTTGGCTGTTGCGGGTCCGAGTCGATGTTGGCGGTGGTGCTGAGTAGCTCGTCGATCAGCCCAGGATTCTCGTCATAGCGGGGCAGCGACAGTTCCAGTTCGTTACTGGCGAGATGGCCATAGCGCTCGATATAAGTCTGCGCCTGCAGCTGCTGTTCGCGGACGGCTTGCAGGTCGAAGCTTTGTTGGTTGATGCGGCTACCGGGTAGCGCCTGGAGTA
>SDWN01000607.1 GCA_004195305.1 Neptunomonas sp.
ATCAGAATCGATGCTTAAAGTAAATCCGCTCGGCAAACGCTCTTTAACCAAACCAATGGCGGCAAGCACGAAGCGAAACCGGGGATCATCTTCCAGCAACCCAAGATCACCCTCATAGCGCCCCAGCGCGGAATCAATAACGACCCCGGTCCCCGGCTGCGGAGTCAGACGCACCCGAATACGCTTATCCACAGCCAACACCAGGGCCCGGGCACCGTGCAGAACCGCATGCTCCCCCAGCAACATCAAGGTACCCGGTGCCGAAGCCCTAATCACTAAACTGTGCGCCATGCTGATCCATCTCCAATCTCTGCCACGAATAACCCAGCGAGGCAGCCGTTATAGCGCAAGTACCGGGGACATACACCAGAACCATGCCGCCCTGCTCACCACTGATCGCACCCGCGCCACTAATTTTTGCGGCACCGCCGCGCTGCTCAATGGTTTTAATAAACGCCTGCACCGATGCCGGAACCACACCGATCCGGCACAGCAAGCGGTGATTCAGGCGCAGACTGGCAACAATCTGATCGGCGTCCCGGCGCTGCAAAGCGGCGGCCAACTGCCGGGTTACGGCAGCAAACTCAGACCAGATAGCACTTGCACCAAATCGCTGCCGCACCCAGCTAGTACAGCTGCCGGTTGTCGCTTGCGGCCGACCACTATCCACTCGGTACCAGTTGTTATCCAGCTGCACCGATAACCGCTCAACCACGCCTTGCTGAAATTGGAGCAGACCACCCCGGGCACATATCGCCGGATCAAGACCACTGGAACGCCCATGCTGCAGGCGCTCACAGCGCGTCGTCAGCTCGATCAGCTGATCGGAGCTCAGCGGTTGCCTTAGGTGACCCGCTATTGCGGACAGAAACGCCGCCACGGTAGCGGCCGAAGAACCCATACCCGAGCCAATAGCGATCGCCGAGGTAAGCACGATCCGAGAGCCCGCCAAGGCAACGGCCGCATCGGGCCAGATAGACAGTGCGTAATGGTAAAGATCGGCAGGGCCAGGTAGAACCGCTTCAATAGCCAACTCATCTTCGAGAAAACGCTGGTAGCGTTGCTCACAACGGTGCTGAAACGCCGCAAGCTGAGAAAGATCCAGATCGCAGCGACAATCTAAATCGCTCAACCACAGCTCAAGCCGATGCGGATCTAATCCGGGAGTTATACTGACCGTCGCGTAAAGGGGCAATGCCAGCGCCAGCGCTGGCATACCATAAACAACCGAGTGCTCACCACTGAGGATCGCCTTAGCCGGTGCCCTGGCCTGCATTAGCGGGCGCAGTAGATCCGCTTGTGCTGATCGATAGAAGCCAACCGGAACGGACCGGTAGTCTGCTCTGGCATGCAGTGATCTCCGCCATCGGCGGGAATCTCGAAGTTATAAAATTTCAGATATTGCGTATAAGTCAGCTCTGTACGCGCCTCCAGCATCTCCTGATGCCGCTGAGTATGCAGACTATCACGATAACCAGCAACGACCGTGCCACTGAAAAACTCCGCAACGCAGCCCGAACCATAGCTGAAAAATCCCACCCTCTTACCCGATAGATCTTCAGCCGCATGGTCGAACAACGATACTAGGCCGATATAGATGGATGCGGTATAGCTGTTGCCGATGGTACGGTTGTAGGTCAGGGTAGGGGCGACCATCGCCGATCTGGTTGCCGCATCACTGGAATTTTCAGAACAACGCGCCAGTTGCGTCTGTGCCTTTTCCGCCATTCGACTAAACGGCAAGTGGTAACAGAGATAATCCAACTGCTCGAAGCGGGCGCCACCCTGATCGATATAATCGGCATAGGCCTGCTTCAACGCTTTGAGATAGATCTTGGTGGAATACTTACCATCAACCAGCGCCGTCGAGCGATAGTTGGGACGCCAGAAGTCCATCACATCCTCGGTATACCGACCCGATTGCGGATGGATCTCGATCAAGCGGGGATTCGAGCCAATCAACATGGCTACCGCACCGCAGCCTTGGGTCGCTTCACCCGACGAGGTGAGATCATAGCGGGCGATATCAGAAGCAAGCACCAGAACTTTGCGCTCTGGCTCACGAGCCACGATAGCGCAGGCCATCTGCACTGCGGCTGTCGCCGAATAACATGCCTGTTTAAGCTCTACCACCCGGCAACGGCTGGGTAACCCGAGCAAGCCATGGACAAACACCCCGGCAGCCTTAGACTGATCAATTCCAGTTTCAGTCGCAAACAATAGGGTATCGATACTGGCTTTATCGCAGCTATCTAACAGCGGCAGAGCCGCTGCCGCTGCCATGGTCACTACATCCTCGTCAGCCCCGACGATACCCATCCGTTCCTGACCAATACCCTGGTAGTACTTATCCGCTTCGATATTCTGGACGTCGGCCAGACTCTTCAGGTCGAGGAAAAAATTCGACGTGTAAAAACTAATATCATCAATACCGATGGACATACGTAGTAAAGGTCCTATTGCTCATCCAGCAGTAACGCGTTATTTAAGCTCAGGCCTGCAATATCAGGCACCCCAAGCAGAAACATCGCTGTTACAAATTCATGTTTAACCTGTTCAATCACTGCAATCACCGCTTCCGGTGAAATCATTGCTGGCTTTAGAAACGGAACAGCCATACCGCAAAGCGAGCCGCCGAGTATAACAGACTTCACCATATCGATACCGGTTCTCAGGCCACCACTGGCAATAAATTGTGCCTGCCCCATATAGGGCTGAGCCAGACGAAGCGCCTGCGGGGT
>SDWN01000842.1 GCA_004195305.1 Neptunomonas sp.
TGTCGAAGAGATCGATGTTACCGAGCTGGAACTGCTGCGCGCTAAGCTCAACCGAGAGCGTCGCGATGACCAGCCCAAGCTGACCATGCTGCCGTTCTTTATCAAGGCGCTGACCAAAGCGTTGAAGGTGTATCCAGAGATGGGCTCGCGCTTCGATGACCAGGCCGAGATGGTTTACCAATACAGTGCGGCACACGTCGGCATCGCCACTCAGACCGATAACGGCCTGGTGGTACCGGTGGTAAAACACGCCGAGATCCTGAGCATCTGGCAGACCGCTGACGAAATCAAACGGTTATCGACTGTGGCCCGCGCTGGCAAAGCCACGCGTGAAGAGCTGGGCGGCTCTACCATTACCATCTCCAGCCTGGGCCCCATGGGCGGCATCGTCACCACCCCGGTGATCAACTCACCGGAAGTGGCGATCCTTGGCGTCAACAAAGTCGCCAAACGCCCAACCTGGAAAGATGGCGGCTTTGTCCCGCGCGACATCATGAATCTGTCGTCCTCGTTCGATCACCGCATCATCGACGGCTGGGAAGCAACGCTGTTCATTCAACACATCAAAGGGTTGCTCGAATCACCCGCCAGTTTGTTTATGGAGGACTAACATGAAACAAATTTCTTGTAAGGTACTGGTTATAGGCGCAGGCCCGGGTGGTTATGTCGCGGCTATTCGTGCCGGTCAACTGGGCCTGGACACCGTCATCGTTGAAGGCGATCGCTGCGGCGGCACTTGCCTGATTCGCGGCTGCATCCCGTCCAAAGCGATGATCCACGCCGCGACCCGCTTTGAAGAACTCAGCGCACATACCGGCGACGGTAAGCTGGGGATCTCCATCACCGCAAAGCCCGAGCTGGATATGTCCAAGCTGGTGGACTGGAAAGAGAGTATCGTCGATCGTCTGAGTGGTGGCGTCGAGGGGCTGCTGAAGAAAAACAAGGTCAACCGTGTCGTCGGCTGGGCAAACTTTAAAGATGCCAAACACTGCACCGTAGCGACTGCAGACGGCGATGTCGAGATCAGTGCCGAGCACGTCATTCTGGCCAATGGATCAAGCATTACCGAGCTGCCATCTCTCCCCTTCAGCGACAACGTCATCACCTCCACCGACGCCCTGAAGCTACGCACCCTGCCCGAACACCTGGTGGTGATCGGCGCCGGCTATATCGGCCTGGAGATGGGCATCGCTTATCGCAAGCTGGGTGCCAAGGTGACCTTTATCGAAGGCCTGGATCGCCTGCTGCCGTTATACGATAAAGAGATGACCCGACCCATTCAGAACTGGCTTAAAAAGCACGATGTCGAAGTGATCTATAGCGCTCGTGCTCAGGGGGTTAACGACGAGGGTGCCAAGCCGGTACTGGAATACACCGACAAAGACGGCAACAATCAGCAGATTGAAGGTGACAAGATTCTGGTCACCGTCGGCCGTCGCCCAAATACCCAGGGCTGGGGGCTGGAGAACATGTGCCTGGATATGGACGGGGCTTTCGTTAAGGTCGATAACCAGTGCCGCACCGCGATGAAAAACGTCTGGGCGATCGGCGATCTGGTCGGCGAGCCGATGCTGGCGCACAAAGCCTCGGCACAAGGCGAAATGGTGGCTGAAATTATCGCCGGTGAACGGCGTGAATTTGATCCGGTCGCAATCCCCGCGGTCTGTTTTACCGAGCCTGAAATCGTTGGTGTTGGTCTGACACCTAACGAAGCCAAAGAACAGGGCATCGAAACCACGGTCGGCAAGTTTCCGTTTGCCGCGATCGGTAAGGCACTGGCGATGGAAGCCGGCAGTGATGGCGGTTTTGTCCGCATCACCGCACGCAAGGACAACCACCTGATCCTCGGCATCCATGCCGTTGGTGCACATGTGGCGGAGCTGAGCAACCAGTTCGCGCTGGCACTGGAGATGGGTGCCACCTTAGAGGACCTGGCCAATACCATCCACGTTCACCCAACTCTGGGTGAAGCGACGATGGAAGCGGCCATGGCATCGCTGGGACACGCCATCCACATCTAAACAACCCTTGCGATCAACCACCCAAAACGCACCACCTTTGACAGGTAGGTGCGTTTTTTTTCAGCGGCAATTCACGGGAGAATTGAGCCTAAAACGCGGTATTTATTCAGCCCGCGGCCATGGCTCATTGATACGATGTTTACGCGGGAAAAACACTTGGCGAGGTCATCAATGTTCCCAGCCACACAGAAGCAGGGGCAGACCTGCCTCCTCAGATTAACGGCTGAAATTTCTAACTAGGCCTGGATATAGAGTCAGTCCATATTGGCCAGATGATCACTGCGGATATCAGCAATTTGGCGGCACCCCAGTAGGGTCATGGTTCGCTCGATTTCGGTTTTGAGGATATTCAGCGCCTGTTCGACGCCAGGCTGACCACCCGCCGCTAACCCGTACAGGTAGGGGCGACCGATCGAGCAGGCATTCGCACCGGCAGCCAACGCCTTAATCACGTGAGTGCCACGACGAATACCGCCATCGACAACCAATTCCAGACTATCACCCACCGCGTCACGAATACTCTTGACACAATCAATTGGCGCAGGCGCACCATCAAGCTGGCGGCCGCCGTGATTGGAAACGTAAACCCCGTCAACGCCCAATTCGACGGCGCGCCCGGCGTCCTCGGCGGTGGCGATGCCCATCATCGCGTCCACGCTCACCACGATGTCTGTCTCTTATACACATCT
>SDWN01000846.1 GCA_004195305.1 Neptunomonas sp.
AGATGTGTATAAGAGACAGAAAAATAATAACCCTGAACAACAACAGCTTAACAAAACACAACACCCTAAGAGAGCCTGGCGAAATCAGGACAATAGCCCGCTTTCTCAGTTTTGATAACCGCCGCTCTCAACTTCGGGATTACTCTCTCTGAAACTCAGTGCAACTCCGCAATCCGGGCAATACCGCCAAAGCTACCCACCCAAAACGCCCCGCTTTGATCCCGCGCCATCGAAAACACCGAATTCGCATAGAGCCCATCTTCGGTGGTAAAGGTTCGGACCACCCGGCCATCGGCGTCCAGCAGCGACATTCCATGACTGGTGCCGATCCACAGCCCCTGCTGATCATATTCGGCCATAAAGACATGATTCGCCGGCAACCCCTCTGCAGTGGTAAAGGTCACCCACTCCTTGCCATCGTAACGACTCAGCCCAGCCCCCCAGGTACCGACCCAGACCCGGCCCAGATCATCCACCGTAATCGCCACCACATAATTGGGATTATAGGCACTGTTAACGCCGGTCAGACCCTGCTCTATTTTCTGCCGCGCATGATGCGAGGAATAATCCGCAGGATCACGCTGGAACGGATTGCTGTCTTTAACCTGTGCATATTCAATCCCCAAGCCGTCTTTGTGGGTCCAGTGCTGCCAACTCGCATCCGCATAGTTAAAATGCGCCAAGCCACCTTCGGTTGCCATCCAAACATCGTTGTTCCTGCCTTCATGCAAACCGTATATCCAATCATTGGGAAGCCCCTGATTGGCCACCCCGGTAGCCGTATTGGCAACAGTATAGACCTCCCAGGCATCCGGATCGTCCAACTGCCCGCCGATGACCCGATTGACACCGGTCCAGGTCGCGATCCAGATATCCCCATTAGCCACCTCGATCAGATCATAAACAAAGGCATCGCCCAACCCTTCGGGGACATTATAGATCTTCCACTCATCGGTCTGCTCATTGAGAATCGCCAGCCCGCCGCCGTAGGTGCCAACAGCAATCCCCTGGCGGGTGCGGCTCACATGAAACACGCCATTAGCCAGCAACCCACTGCGCAGATCATAGTGAGTATAGTCATCGGTGCTCAGATCATAGCGCACCACCCCGCCGGAGGTACCCACCCAGACCACATTATCCGCGTCAGCATAGATCGACTTAACGTTACGCTGGCCGATCCGGTAATGGATAAATTTACTCTTGGGGTCGGTAATGGCCGCTGCAGCCGGTGCTGCACCCGTATCTACAGCCGTATCTACACCCTTAGCCGACGCCACAGGCCGGGTTGCGGCCGGATCCGCCTGTACCTGCGCCGAATCAGCATCCTTAACCGGCTGATCGGCAGTTTGAATCACAACCAGCGCGACAGCAAGACCCACCACCACCACCCCCAACGTCAATCCTGCTTTCAAATCCATTTTCACACTCACTCTCCAACCACTCTAGTCAATTGATACCGCACCCAAAGCAACCACATCACTTCTTCGTGATCTGCACCACCGCACCACGCACACCCGCCCAGATATCACCCTGAGCATCAACCGCCAGCGCATACACATCCCCCGCGGGTAACCCTTGCACAGGACCGATCGTCTGCCAGCTTTCACCGTCATATCGAGAGACGCCAGCATTGGTGCCAAACCAGTAGTTACCGACGTCATCGCGGACCATGCTGTAGATAACATCCCCTGCCAAGCCATCTTTCGTGGTCAGATTGCGCCACTGCCCCGCTTCGAAAATACTCACTCCGGCACCCCAAGTTCCGACAAACACCCGATCCTGCTCATCGACCAGCACGCTAAATACATAGTTCGGGTTATAGGTTGCCTCACCACCCGCCAGGATACCCAGATCATGCCGATTACGTGTGCCCAGCCCGGTATTGATGCTGAACGGTAACTGGTCGTTATTCTTGGCGCCCATGCCGTCCTCATGGGTCCAGGAGACCCATTCACTGCCATCATACCGAGTCACACCGCCCTCGGTCCCAAACCAGATATTGCCCTTGCTGTCCACATCGAGACCGTAGACCCACTCGTTGACCAACTCCGTGACATAGGTATCCATCTGCTCTGTCTGCCGGTTCATGTGATTAGCACCCGCCCAAGTGCCGATCCACATCGAACCATCAAGGGCATCGACAAAGGAGTAGATCCAGTAATCAGCCAAGCCGTGCATCGGGAAAAAAGTTTTCCACTCGCCATCTTTGTAACGACTCATCCCTCCGGCGTTGGTCCCGAACCATTTATAACCATCAGGATCAATATGGATCGCAAACACATACTCGTTGGCCAAACCATCATCACGGGTAAAGGTATTGAGCCGTGTCTGCTCGTGCTCGGCCAGGTCGATCTCATGCACCCCGGCAGAGGTCCCTACCCACAGATGCTGATTACTGGCTTCCACCGCCAACGAGCGGACATAGATATTTTCACCGACCTCAAAGCTGTTCTTGATGGCGTAACTCTCGGCGCTCAAACGCCGCTCGAGCGCCTCCTCTAGAGAGCCACTGCCCTGCTCCTGCTTATCCGCACCACAGCCTGTCAGCGCCGCGGCCATGACGACCCCTAGCGCCAGTTTACCCAGCCATTCCTTGTTAATCATTAACGAAGCTCCTTTATATAATCTATCAAATCTGTCTCTTATACACATCT
>SDWN01000146.1 GCA_004195305.1 Neptunomonas sp.
TATCCCAGTAAACGCCCACACGAATTGCATGGTCGATTTGTTAAAGAGCGGTGCTTGGTGCCTCGTGGGCTGTCTCAAGCGAGGAGCGTATTTTACACTTCACCCCCTAGTAGTCAACGCTTAATTTGCGCTATTTTCCGAAGCGGTAAAACTAAACATTGCTTCGAAAACTGCTTCCTGAAAGTGTTTAAAGACTCTCTGGAAGCTGACTTCGTTGCCGCCTCAGCGGTAACGAGGGGCGCATTCTACAGACCCCTGCGCTGTGGTCAACAGCGTGGATCAATATTATTCGAACATTTTCCGCATGCGGAATGTAGCACCCAAATTACCAATCAAAATGATTCAACGCACCGTGCCCTCGCCCCAGCGCAAACCGATCCGCCGCCGCCAGCGCCCGGGTCAGGTAGCCCTTTGCGGCTGAAATCGCGTCGGGCAACACCATCCCTTTCGCCAGATTGGCCGCAATTGCCGAAGCCAACGTACACCCAGTCCCGTGGTTATTTTGCACCTCCAGCCGCGGCGTGCTGTAGCGATGCAGTCGCCCGTCCAACCACAGCAGATCTACACAATCTTCACCTGACCGGTGCCCACCTTTCAGCAGCACAGCCCCCACTCCCAATTTCGCCACCGCCCGAATCACTTGCTCGGGCTCGGAATCAACCTCCTCCTGACTGACACCCGCCAGGCACGCGGCCTCCGCAACATTGGGCGTTAATAGCGTCACACGTGGAAACAAGCGCTCTATCATCCGCGCTTTACCTGGCACGTCCAACAACTCACGGCCACTGCTTGAAATGAGTACGGGGTCCAACACTACCGGCAGATCCGAATAACGCTCCAATACATCGCAAACCGAGTCAACGACAGACACCTGCC
The DNA here is from genome assembly GCA_004195305.1 of Neptunomonas sp. GTDB lineage: Bacteria > Pseudomonadota > Gammaproteobacteria > Pseudomonadales > Balneatricaceae > Motiliproteus. The sequence continues at coordinate 877 of SDWN01000146.1, forward strand.
CCAGCATCCCGATTTTGATCACCGCAACCGGCAGATCTTGCAGCACGGCCAGCATCTGGTGCTGCACCATTAACGGCGACACAGACTCCACATGCGCAACCCCCAAACTATTCTGCGCAGTAATGGCCGTAATCGCGGTCGCCGCATAAACACCCAGCGCAGCGCAGGCTTTAATATCAGCCTGCAACCCCGCGCCAGCACTACTATCCGAACCGGAAACGGCGAGAACACAGGGAAGCGATCGCCTGTTAGCCATAAAACACCTTCAAGTATGTTCTTTTTACAAAAACCCACGGAGCGCAAACACCCTCCTTATACGAGAGACCCTGCAGCAAACCCATGACACTCTCAACGCTGACACCTTGGACAATAGACAGTCGCGCGCTGGCCCAGTTTTAGCTGCTGCAGCGGTGCAGCGCAGCGATAACAATGCTCTCCGCCTCGGCCATAAACCTGTAGTTGCTGCTGGAAGTATCCGGGCTTACCGTCTCCACCTACAAAATCCTTGAGCGTGGTCCCACCCTGCTCTATCGCCTTCAACAGCACCGCCTTAATAATCTGCGCCAGACGCTGATAACGCGCACGGGAGATCCTCCCGGCGGCGCGCCGTGGGTCGATCCCCGCCTCAAACAACGCTTCGTTGGCGTAGATATTCCCTACCCCGACAACCGTGTGACCATCCATCAGAAACTGCTTAACTGCCTGCCGCTTGTTACGCGACAACCTAAACAAACGCTCACCATCAAACGCATCACTCAACGGCTCGGGACCCAGACGCGCCAACAACGCGTGCTCAGCTGCGCATCCTTGCTGCCAGAGCACGGAGCCAAAACGACGCGGATCTGTCAACCGTAATATATAACCATTTTGAAGACACAGATCGACATGGTCATGCTTGCCCAGCGGCGCGTCCTGCGCAACCAGCCGCAAGCTGCCCGACATGCCCAGATGCAGAATCAGATAGCCGTCGCCAATCTTGAGCAGCAGATATTTAGCCCGGCGCTCAACGGCTTCGATCAACCTACCCAACATCTGCTGCGTCATTAACTCGACAGGCACCGGCCAGCGCAGACGAGGCTGACGCACGACAACAGCGACCACCCGTTGCCCTTTAACATGCGGCTCTATCCCACGCCGGGTGGTTTCAACCTCAGGCAACTCAGGCATCAGCCCTCCTGATCACAAACAAACCGCACTGGCATTCTGCTTCACTATTGCATACCTCTCACCCATAAAAAAAGCCCTGACAGAGCAGGGCTTTTTGATAGAAACAAGATCCTTACTCGACGCACGAGTTACTTGATCTTTGATTCCTTGTATTCAACGTGCTTGCGAACAACCGGATCGAACTTCTTCAATACCAGCTTCTCGGGCTTAGTACGCTTGTTCTTATCAGTAGTGTAAAAGTGCCCAGTGCCGGCACTGGAAACCATTTTGATTTTATCGCGCATTTTTCCGCTCCTTAAACCTTGATGCCGCTGGCACGAACATCAACCAAAACCAAATCGATGCCCCTCTTATCGATAATGCGCATACCTTTGGAGGTCACACGCAGACGGACAAAACGATTCTCACTTTCAACCCAAAAACGGTGCCAATGCAGGTTGGGAAGGAAACGACGACGAGTTTTGTTCTGAGCGTGGGAAACGTTGTTTCCCGTTACAGGACGCTTGCCTGTAACCATGCATACTCTGGCCATGGTATTTTCTCGAATCACTATCTAACTGTTGGTGTCTGAACGACCTTGCCGAGCCCATTCGCTGCTCAAACTCGGCCAACACCTCAGGCGGAGCGCCTTCACCCATTGAAGACAAAAATCCCGTACCTTGGATAGGAGCGCGGATACTAAAGCAT
>SDWN01000147.1 GCA_004195305.1 Neptunomonas sp.
AGATGTGTATAAGAGACAGGATGGCTTGCGGGTCGTTGGTATTGTCATCATCACGCTCTCCCAAAAAGACCATAGGGGCGAATCAGGATGACCGCCGCCATCGCCCCGTAAATCATCAAACTCGCCCCCTGGGGCCACAGGGTGGTCATCAGGCTCTGCACCAGTCCTACCAGCAAGCTAGCAATCAGCGCGCCACTAAATGAGCCCATGCCACCGATCACCACGACAACAAACGCCAGCCCCAGCACCTCGACGCCGATAAAGGGGTTTGCGCCGCGCAACGGCGTCGCTAGCACACCGGCGATTGCTGCCAGTGCCACTCCCAGCGCGAAGGTCAGGGAAAACAGCCTGTAGATATCCGTACCCAGCAACGACACCGTCTCGGTATCCTCACTGCCAGCACGCACCAGTGCACCGAAGCGGGTCCGCTCTAGCAGCAGCCAGAGACCGAAGCCGATCAAGGCAGAGAAAAGAATCAGGAATAATCGATACTTGGGATAAGCAAAATCGCCCATGATAACCACCCCCTGGAGAAGCTCAGGTGTTGCGACGCTCTTGCCGACGGGCCCCCAGGTCATGATGGTCAACTCTTGAATAATCAACGCCATACCCAGGGTAATCAAGATATGGAAGGTATGCGGCAGGTGATAGACCCGCTGGATCAGCGTTTTCTCGATGACCCAGGCCAGCAGGCCCACAACAATCGGGGCGATCAGTAATGCCAGCCAAAAATTGCCAGTTAATGCCACCACCGTGTAACACAGGTAGGAGCCGAGCAGGTAAAAGGCACCGTGGGCGAAATTAACAAAGTTCAGCAGTCCAAAGATAATGGTCAGGCCGACGGCGATGAGAAAATAGATCATCCCCAAACCGAGACCGTTGAGAATCTGAAAAAGATACAGATCTAGCATAGAGTAGCTCCCCAAACGAAAGACAATGCGCGCTGAAAAACCGGCGGGGAGCGAGCAAGCAACCGTCCCCCACCGTCATCAACCATTAAGCCATGTTGCAGCCAACAGCATCTTCCGCCGGGAAGGTACGTCCCGAACTGACGACCTCAGCAAGATCATCGGGATCGTTCATCTCTGAAGCGGCTTTGCCCCGCAACAGGTAGTAATCTTTGATCACCTGGTGATCCGACGTACGCACAGTCTCGGATCCGGTTGGCCCCTCATAGGTGTAGCCCTCCAGAGCCCTGGCGACTGCGGCACCCTCGGTAGAGCCTGCGCGCTTGATCCCGTCCAGTAGCACCTTGGTGCCAATGTAATCGGCAGCCATCGGATAGTTGGGGTTCATCTCATACACTTCCCGAACCCGTTTAACGAATGCGTTGTTCATCGGTGTGTCAATCTGGTGCCAATACTGAGCGCCTAGATAAACATCTTCAATCAGGTCTGGACCGAGCTCTTTGAACTGATCGAGACCGGCGGACCAGGCCAGCAGAATGGTCATCTTACGCTTGAGGCCGAAATTGACCGCCTGACGTAATACGTTAGAGGACTGCCCCCCGAAGTTGAGCAGTAGCAAGACATCCGGTTGTGCCGCCATCGCATTGGTGAGGTAGCCGGAAAACTCCTGCTCCTGCAGGGAGTGATAGCTATTGCCCACATGCTCGACGCCCATCTCGTCAAACACCGCCTTGGCATTGTCCAGCAACGCCTCACCAAACACGTACTGAGGCGTGATCGTATACCAGCGCTTGGCTTCAGGCTTCATCTTGATCAATGGCAAGACCGTTTCGCGAATAGCGCCGTAGGTTGGTACTGACCAGCGGAAGGTAGATCTATTGCAATTTTTTCCCGTCAATTCATCGGCACCGGCCGGCGTCATAAAGACACCGCCAGCCTTAGCCACCTCTTTACCCACCGCTAATGCGGAAGAGGATAGCGTACAGCCGTTGAAAAACAGCGCCCCTTTCTGCTGAGTCGCCTCTTGCACTTTACGGACAGCCTTACCAGCATTACCTTCGGTATCGATGGTGGTATAGGTGAGTGGTCGGCCCAGCACTTCGCCATAGTCCTCCACTGCCAGTTTCGACCCCATGTTGGCATACTGGCCATAACTGGCAAATGTACCGGATACCGACTTAACACCATAGATAGACAGCGGCTCTGCAGCCTGCGCTTGGCGGATCATTGAGGGCACTGCAAGCAGGGAGGACGCAGCAATACTGGCCTTTAGGAAAGTTCTTCTTTGCATTTCGACTACTCCAGGTTCAACTTCTGTTAGTTTTGTTTTTATTTCAGAGTTCACTTACATCCGTGCTTAATTGCCGACTGCCTCCTAGGCCTGATCACAATCGATGAGGAAACGATTAGCCATCTCCCCTTCGAGGGCGATCATATTTCTCTCTGCATCACACATGTGTTCATGCATGAGTGCGCGTACCTTTGCTTCATCCTCTTGCTTCATCGCCTCGAGAATACGCCGGTGATAATCCACATTCGCCTCACTGAACTGGTGTCGCTCAGGCAGATAGGCTTTCTTCAGCACCACCAGGTCGCGCAACAAGTCGTTGAGAAAGCGAGCCATAAACGCCAATAGCGGGTTGGGACATGCCTCGGCCAGGGTGTTATGAAATTCGATCTCCACGATGCGCTGTAGCCGCTGCTCCTCTTCCTGTCTCTTATACACATCT
>SDWN01000152.1 GCA_004195305.1 Neptunomonas sp.
GAGCAACTGGCTCAGGAGCTGATAGACCTCAACGCACAGCTTGTGGCTGGATTGCACACCCTCAGCCAGCTACCGCCGGTGGAGGTGGGCCAGTCACCGCATCAGACCATCTACTGCGAAGATAAGTTGCGCCTCAACTATTACCCGGCAGCAGCAGGTACCGAGAATAGCAACAGCCCCCCCCTGCTGATCGTATACGCCCTGATCAATCGCCCCTACATTCTGGACCTGCAACCCGACCGGTCGCTGATCCGGTCGCTGAATCAACGCGGCCTATCGGTTTATCTGATTGATTGGGGCTACCCTGACCAGGTCGATTGCTACCTGGATCTTGACGACTATATCAACGGATATATCGACAACTGTGTGACAGCCGTTTGTCAGCACAGCGGTGACTCCCGTTTGAATCTGCTCGGCGTATGCCAGGGCGGCAGCTTCAGCCTCTGCTACAGCGCACTGAGGCCCGAAAGGGTCAAGAACCTGATCACCCTGGTGACTCCGGTCGACTTTCGCACCCCGGACAACATGCTTAGCCATCTGGCCCAACAGCTGGATCTCAGCCTGGCACTGGAAGCGAACGGCAACATTCCCGGGCATATGCTGACCCAGACCTACAATGCGCTGATGCCAATCCGGCTCGGGCTACAAAAAGCATTGAATATGCCCAAGCAACTCTCCTCGCCCGAAAGCGCCATGAATTTTCTGCGCATGGAGCAATGGATCAACGACAGCCCGGATCTGGCGGGAGAAGCCTGCAGAGAATTTGTGCAGAAGTTCTTCCATGAGAACCGCTTTATCAATGGCGATCTTGAGATTGGCGGCCGAGCCGTTAAGCTGGAAAACTTTACCGGCCCGCTACTGAACATTTTTGCTGCTCGCGATCACCTGGTCCCCCCTGCGGCGTCCAAGGCCTTGGCAGCAATCACGGGTAGCGGTGATTATCAGGAGCATGAGTTAGCGGGAGGGCATATCGGTGTCTTCGTCGGACGTCATGCGCAGCAGCAGCTGCCCGATCTCGTCAGCGACTGGCTCAACGCCCACCCATAATCACCGCCACCTTTCTGAAAACAAAAAAGGCAGAACTCAGTTCTGCCTTTTTATATAAATGCTGCACTTTTACCGTGACATTAAATCACTTTTTTTGAGCAGGCGTTTTTGCTCTTGGTGTGGTTTTTTCTTCCTCCGGCTCAGCCTCAGCAGCCTCCTCTGTACCCGGTTTAAACATGTTCCACATCGACATATTGCCGCCGGTGATCTTGTCCATCATCTTCAGCGGGTTGGTTGCATCAATCATCGATTCCATCTGCGCCCGAATCCGATCCTGCTGTGACAGGAACACACTGATACTCTGTTCCAGATACTGCCCCATCATCCCAGACATACTGTCACCGTAAAAACGGATCAGCTGCTGCAACACTTGGTTGGTGAGCATACCGGCATCTTCACCCTCTTGCTCGCTGATGATTTGCAAGAGAATATTGCGGGTCAAATCCTTTCCTGTTTTGGAGTCCTGCACCTGAAACGGGATATTTTCCAGCACCAGACCACGCACATCCTCCAGGGTGATATAACAACTACGAGAGGTATCGTAGAGACGACGATTGGTGTATTTCCGCAGTATACGCAAAGTCTGTTATCCCTCTGGAGCTAACCCATACTCGGCAGGGTTAGCTTTTATCTTCATTATTGTTGATCGAGCCGGACCCACTCATCAGCTGCATCATCATCCGCTGCAACTGATCCACCGAGCCACCGGTGTAGAGTTTGAACATTGCTGCAGGATCGAAACCCTCTGCATCCATCTGCTCACGGACCTTGCTCAGCATCTCTTTATGCAGCTCCTGAACATCGGGTAAACCCAGCACACGCCGAAACTCTTCAGGGGTCAGATCCAGATCGATACTAAATTTCATCGCTCCATTCCTTAATTGTGCACTTGCATTGATCTTATACCAAACTGCAACAAGTTAACAAAAAACAATCTGTAACTGCTGTTTTGAGCGACCTCGATGCGCGCTACGGATTCAACCTGAGGCCACGCCAAGCCAACAACCAGCCAAGCATAGACACGGCGGCAGCAAACATAAACATTGTCGCGCCATCATATTGGCTCCAGATCCAACCACTGAGAAAAGCGCCCAAGGCTCCGCCCACACCAAAGCCAAGACTGCTGTAGAGCGCCTGGCCCTGGCCTTGATGCGTGGCAGGGAAAAATCGGTGCACCAAGGCTATTCCTGCTGCATGCAGACAACCGAAAGTCACCGCATGAAACAACTGCGCCAGCAGCACCGCCCAGAGCTGATCGGGCAACGAGGCAATCATCAACCAACGCAGCGCACACACCGCCATGCCAATCTGAACCATCGCCCGTAGTCCGATCCAGCTGAGCAGCCGGTGCATCACTAAAAACATCAGCACCTCGGCAACCACCCCCAGCGCCCACAACAAGCCGATCTGAGTTTTATCGTAGCCCTGCTCACTCATATAGAGTGAGTAAAAACTGTAGTAGGGGCCATGACTAAGCTGGATCAGCAAGCAGACACCAAAAAAGCTCAACACCTCCGGACGTTTGATTATCTGCCACAAACCTGCAACCTGCTCATCCTCAACAGGTGCTTGCGGATGCTGGGTAATGCACAGTGATGCCAACCAGACCAGCAACATCAGCGCCCCTGTCTCTTATACACATCT
>SDWN01000019.1 GCA_004195305.1 Neptunomonas sp.
GACACCGAGGTCGCGTCTGCGGGAACGGTTATCTGCGGCTCCACCGCATACCCCTGCGAGGTAACGATCTGACCGGAAGAGCTGAGTTGGAAACGACCGCTACGGGTATAGGCCGTTTCACCATTGGGCAGTGCGATCTGGAAAAAGCCCCGCCCCTCGACGGCTATATCCAGATTCTGATCGGTAACATTGAGCGTACCCTGGGTGAACTGTTTGACCGTACCCGCGGTACGCACACCGGTCCCCAGCTGCAGCCCCGAAGGCAGCTCGGTACCCTCGGCGGACTGAGCACCGGGCTGACGCGTAACCTGATAAACCAGATCCTCAAACACCGCCCGATCGCGCTTGAAGCCGTCGGTACTGAGGTTGGCCAGGTTGTTCGAAACCACGCGCAGGGCGGTATCCTGCGCACTCAGGCCGGTCTTGGCGACAAATAAAGCACCGTTCATCCTGTTATTCCTCTCTCTGGACAGCGTGGCTGTCGTTTAATCTGCTGTGGTAGTCCGCTTAGCCAACGTAACGACGCTCAGGCTAACCGATGTCCTGCATAATTTTTGCAGCGGCGGTGGCATTCTCTTCCGCGTTTTTCATCATCTTGATATTCATCTCAAAGCGTCGCGACAGATCGATCATCGCGGTCAACTCGCTGACCGCATTGACGTTGCTGGTCTCGATGTAACCCGCCTGCAGCTGCACCAGCGGATCGAGCGCGGCAGCAGCGCCGCCATTAACCCGAAACAGACCATCACGCCCCTTGCTCAGGCTCTGCGGATCGGGGTTAACCAGTTTGATCCGATCCACCACCGCCAGCTCCCGGGCCTGGCTCCCCTGCACCCGCACGGTGACGGTGCCGTCGCTACCGATCTCGATCTTGGAACTGGGCGGCAACTGAATCGGCCCGCCATCGCCCAGCACCGGCAAACCACTGCCTGTGCGCAGCTGGCCGGCGGCATCAACCTGCAGCTCACCGGCACGGGTATAAGCTTCGCCACCATCGGTCGCCTGTACCGCGATCCATCCGGCCCCCTGGATGGCGACATCCAGATCGCGGCCGGTGGAGTTATTGACACTGCTGGACAGATCGGTCGCCGGACGCTCGGTCATGGCGTACACCCTTGACTGATAACCGGCGCCAATCACAGGCATGGCGCGGGCCTGAGCCAGATCCGACTTGAAGCCGGTGGTATTGACGTTGGCCAGATTGTTGGCATGCGCCGTCTGCGCCAGCATGGTCTGGGTGGCTCCGGTCATCGACAGATAAAGCAGTTTGTCCAAGGGTTAACTCCTCGCGGGCCGAGTCGATGGGGCAAACCCGCACCGGCTACGACGTTCTGTCATTACCAATAAATGACGCTATTCATTCCTATTCATTAATACATAGCAAGTAAGATGCCACTTTCTTGCAGGCGTAAAAAAGCACGTCCAGTACAGTACCTGGACGTGCTGTTAAGCGCTTGCTGAATTGTGCTTAGCTGATCTGCAAGATGGTCTGGGTGATCGAATTTTCGGTCTGCAGGGTCTTCGAGTTAGCCTGGAAGTTTCGCTGCGCCTCGATCAATTTCACCAGCTGCTCGGACAGATCGACGTTGGACTGCTCCAGCGAGGCCGAACGCAACTGACCATTAAGCCCGACACCCGGCGGGTTAAGGATCGGCTGCCCGGAATCCAGGGTCGCGGCCCAGGCGGTATCACCGATCGGCTGCAGACCACTCTGGTTTTCAAAGGTCGCCAACGCCACTCGACCCAGATGGGTGTCCTGACCATTACTGAAACTGGCAACCATGGTGCCGTCAGAGGCAAAGTTAATCCCGATCAGATCGCCCTTGGTAAAGCCGTCCTGGGTAGAGGAATTAAGAATCGACTCGGAGGCGAACTGGCTGGTACCGGTGATATTCAGGGTAATCTCATCACTCCCATCTACACTGGGATCCGCGGCGGCATCAGCGCCTCTGATGATAAGATCCTCCGCTGCCAGCGCGCTTCCTTGCTTGCCATTCACCGTTTCGAGGAGACCCGTTGAGGAGAATTTGAGAATGATCGGTCCGGGCTCTGAGTCTCCGTCCTCAATATTAACCCCTGCACCGTTACTACCGGGCGGCTTGAGCTTGCCGATATCTAACGGCTCGGTCCCATTCAAGTAGGCATACAGCTGGTAGATACCCTTAAAGTCTTTGTCGCCCGTCTCGAACTCGGTCAGCCCAACCAGAGCCGCATCAGGGATAAACGCTAAGGGATCCACATCACCCGCATCCGCCTTGTAGGTGATATCCAACTTTGTTGGATCATCTTTATTCGGCAAAACACTCTCAATATCAGGAAAGACCGCTTTTATGTCGGACTGTGCGTCCGCGAATTTTTTAACGATATCGGCCGCTTTATCTGTCGCAATATAGGGCTGGCTAAAGGTATTGGGAGCCGTTCCCAGAACAATTATTCCGTCTGCAGCCGCGTCTGCAAACGTCAGTTGCTGCACCTCCGATGCAGATACATCCTCCGATTTAACCGTCGCAATGCCCCCCGCGGGGAGACTTACATCAATCTCATCCACATTCGCAGCCGACGCGGCGTAGGTGATCTGTAATTTATGGTTAAGCGGATCAGTCTCATCAACCGTAAAACTTTTAATCCTGTCATCCCCGGTAGTAAGAGACGTCAAGGTAGCAGCGGTGTCAGTTGGTGTTGCGGTCATCGCAGCAAAAAAATCGTTCGCAGTTGTAAAGGGGCCGCCTGCCGGCGTTATCGTCTGCCCAGCCAGGGTGATGCTCGACAGCGGAAACGAGGCGGGGCTCAACTCGATCGTCTGCCGTTCGCGCACCGAGCGCTGCTCAACATAATCGAATTTAATGGTATTTTCATTACCCAGACTGTCGAACACCCGGCTGGTGGTACTGTAGCTGTAAGAGGCCGGTTTATCTGGACTGTAAACGGGAAGCAGGTCATCCGCATTCTTTCGGTCATCGATATTGACCGACAGCCCCATCGTGCTGGTCGCCTGGGGTTTACTCTCTTTTTCGGATACCGCGAGATTCCCGGACGGCAGCATATTACCGCCCGCATCCAACCCAAAGCCCTGCAGAAAGCTGCCGTTTTTAGACACCACATTGCCGTCTTTATCCAGCTCAAAGCCGCCGGCACGAGTGTAGCTGATGCCACCCTGACCGTCGTTAAGCTGGAAAAAACCACTGCCATCGATCGCCAGATCCAGATTATTGTTAGTGAACTGAATGGTCCCGGACTTAAAATCCTGGGCGATATCCGCCACGATCACGCCCGAACCCGCGCTATTGGCGCTACCCTGACCGACCACCACGGTGGAGAATATATCGGCAAACTCGGTCCGGCCGGTTTTAAAGCCGACGGTACTGGCGTTGGCGATATTGTTACCGGTGACGTTCAACTCGGTTGTCGAGGCCTTGAGCCCCGTAATCGCTGTACTAAAACCCATAATTACACTCCAATCTGCTTGATCTGGTCGAAGGTTACCGAACCCCCAGCGATATTAACTTTCATGCCGACGCCGTTCTGCCCCAGGCTAACGCTATCGACGTTGCGCCCCAGATAGGCCTGCACCGGCAGGTATTCACCCTCCCAGAGCGCCTCGGCCTCTAGCCGGTACTGGCCTGCCCCCTGCTCAGCCGGCAACTGCAGCGCAAACTGACCATCCCCGGCAGCCTGAGCCCCTAACGCGTGACTGCTGACCAGATTATTGGCGCTGTCGTAGACGCGCACCCGCACGTCTTCATGACTGGTCTGCAGCGCCAACACCCCGGAGATGGCGCCATCCTCGCCAACCTCGGCGGTCTGGGTCGGCACGTATACCGTCTTGCCCACCAACGAGGAGGCCTGCAGCGCGGTCTGACTCGACAACAACCCGGATGACATATTCTGCATCGAGATGTTCATGTTGTTGATACTCTCAACCATGCTCATCTGCGATATCTGATTCATATACTGCGCAGTATCCGTCGGACTGCTCGGATCCTGATTCTGCATCTGCGCCATCATCAGCTTCATGAACATGTCACTCTGCTCTTTAGCCGCTGACTGGGTACTGTCTGCCTGTTTATTCAGATCCAGAAAGACATTGCCCGAGTTATTTACGCCGTTGATACTCATCGTCCACCTCCGCTGGCAACCGTTCGCCCGCTTATCTTTGGTTGTCGTTCAGTCATCACCCCTGCCCCAATGCAGCAACCGCTCGCCCGCTTATCTTTAGTTGTGTTTCAGCCATCACCCCTGCCCCAACTGCAGCACCCGCTTCATCATATCTTTGGCCGAACCCATGATGTCGGCATTGGTTTGAAACGAACGCGACGCCGAGATCATGTTGGTCATCTCCTCCACCACGTTGACGTTGGGATAGAACACATAGCCTTGGTCATTGGCCATGGGATGGCTCGGCTCAAACTGTTTCCGCAGCGGCGCAGCACTCTCAACAATCCCGGTAACCTGAACCCCAACGCCCGCCCCGGAGACCGACCTGTCCGTGCCGGCCATTGCCGCCATCACCTGCTCTTGGACCATCGCAAACACCGGCTGCCGGGCTCGGTAGGTGCTATCCATGCTACTGCTGACACTCTCGGCGTTGGCAATATTCGAGGCCACTGTATTGAGGCGGATACTTTGCGCGCTCATGCCGCTACCGGCGATGTTAAATATGTTTGTCAGAGACATGGGGGAGTTCCTTTATCGACCTAATCGCCTTTAATGGCGGCCATCAAACCGGTCATCTTCTTATTCAAAAACGTATAACTGGCCTGGAACGCCAGCGCATTCTTGGCGTACTCCGCCTGCTCCTGCTGCACGTCGACGGTGTTACCGTCCAGCGACGGCTGCAGCGGGGTACGAAACATCATCTCCGCAGCAAAGTCCGGATTGATGACGCCGCCTTGATGACCCGACTGAGTCGCATTCATTGCCAATGACGATGCCTGTTGCTTTAGCGCGCCATTGAGAATGCCTTTAAAATCTATGTCGCGGGCTTTGTAGTTGGGCGTATCGGCATTGACGATATTGCTGGCCAAAATCTCGGCACGCTGCGTACGCAACAACAGCGCCTGCGGATGAATGCCAAATGCTGAATCAAAAGAGATCGCCATACTGTTTGCTCCACGAGTTTCTACATAGGAACAAAGCAATAACAGTGCCAATAACACAATACATTGTTTTAGAAGAATTTTATAAACGTTTACAGAATGTACACTGCAAAAACGGCAAGCCTTTTCCGCTCAAGCGGCAACGCCTGACGGGATAAGAACAACAAAGGGGCCAGAGGACCAGCCAGCGGATCGAGGACCGATCCGCCGCAGAGGGTAAACCAGGAGGACTGCTAGATAGCGCGGTAGATAATGCCTGGGCTGCAGTGCACCATCTCGAAAATATCATTGAGCGGGCCCAGCGACTCGGACGCCCCTAGTAACAGGTAGCCGCCGGGGTTCAGCTGGGCACGGATCTTACGCAAGATCTGTTGTTTCAGTTCAGAAGAGAAGTAGATCAGTACATTGCGACAGAACACAATATCAAATTTACCCAAAGCGCCGTAGCTGCCCAGCAGGTTCAGAGATTTAAAATCCACCCGGGCCTGAAGATCGCGATTGATTTGCCATGACCCGCTCTCCGACCGGGCGAAATGGCGCGTCAGCTGCTCTTTCTGCAATCCGCGCCCAATGGCGAGCATGTCATACTCACCACGACGGGCATGCTGAAGCATACTCGGGGATATATCCGTCGCGACAATCTTCTCCCCAATCCGGATCAACCCCGGCTTGAGACGTCGCAACTCATCGATAACCATGCTGATAGAATAAGGTTCCTGTCCGGAGGAGCAGGCCGCAGACCAGATCCGCAGCGGTTGTGCTCCCAGAGCCGGAGCCAGTTCAGGCAACAACCGGTCACGCAGGATGGCATACGGGTGAACATCCCTAAACCACAGGGTTTCATTGGTGGTCATGGCATCAACCACCTGCTCTTTCAGCCGCGCAGTTCGTTTCATCTGGGTCACCAGCGCATCCAGGCCAGAAAAACCATTTTCCTGCATGATCGAATTTAAACGACTGCTGACCAGATACTCCTTGTTATCACCTAACAGAATGCCGCAGGCGTCCTGAAGAAAATCCCGAAACAACGAAAAGCCCTGGGGCGTAATCTGAACGCGTGAATTGGAAAACTGTTTAGTCAAATGTACGTACTCACTGAGAACCAAAGCGGATTAGACGCGGCTACCTAGCCTATTGAACAGCCACTGCTTCCATACGCTCTTTCACCCGGGTTGCCAGCTCATCGGGCTGAAATTTAGCCAGAAAATCATCCGCCCCCACTTTTTCGACCATCGCCTTATTAAACATCCCGCTCAACGATGTATGGAGCATTATGTAGGCCCCCCTCATGCGCACATCCTCACGAATCGATGCCGTCAGGGTGTAGCCATCCATCTCCGGCATCTCAACATCGGAGATGATCATAAAAAACGCATCGCTAATACTTTGCCCGGCATCCGCCAACTGCTGCAGGTAGCTCCACGCTTCTTTACCGTTATTCTTTAACGTGACCTCGACGCCCAAGCCGACTAGGCAACGTTCAAGCTGCTTACGCGCCACGACCGAGTCGTCAACGACTAAGACATGCCGGTGCTCAAGTTCATTATCGCGTACCTGGTCAGCAATGGTCTGATCAACCTCCTCCGTGCACGGAGCCACCTCAGCCAGAATTTTCTCGACATCCAAAATCTCGACCAGATGGCCATCCTGCTCGGTCACGGCCGTCAGATAATTATCGTTGCCGGCTCCGCGGGGTGGCGGATGAATCGCGTCCCAGTTGGTATTAATGATGCGCTCGACTTTATACACCAGAAAACCTAATACCTGCTGGTTGTACTCGGTAACAATCACGAAACTATCCGCCATTGCCGCCTCACTGATATCCCCCCGGCCCATAGTGGCACCCAGGTCCAACACCGGAATCGCACTGCCACGAATATGCGCAACCCCTTTTACCCCAGGCTTTAGTTTGGGCATCAGGGTCAGCTTGGGACAACGGATCACTTCCCGGACTTTAAACACGTTAAGTCCGTATATTTGCTCCCCTGCGAGCCTAAACAATAGCAACTCTAGACGATTCTTGCCCACCAGCTGCGTGCGCTGATTCACACTATCAAGAACACCGACCATGGTATGCTCCTAGACTTGCGTTACTTTGAAATACAACTTTAACTATCGACTAATTCTCGCATCTGCATGAAAATCAGTGCTAACGAAGACGAAATCATAGGGTAATTCCGTGCTCAAAGGTAGTCTAATCCTAACCGCCTGGCTGCTTTTATGGGCCGGACCTCATACCGCCCAAGCCACTAATCTCTCACTTTCCGAGCAAGCTCAAGCCTATCTTAGCCAGCAACTGCAGTCGCAACTTGCCCCCCGCGACCAACTCCAGATCCGCGTACGCATGCCGGACTCCCGACTGCAGCTGGAACCCTGCGCAAACGCAGTGACGTTCAGCACCAGCCGGTCGATCCAAGCGGGCAGCTTTTCCCTCAAAGCAAATTGTGATTACCCTCGCCGCTGGAGCCGTTATTTGCAGGGGGAAATACAGATCCTGCGGCAGGTATTAATCAGCACCCGACCGCTCAGCAAAGGGCATCGCTTGCAAGCGCGGGATATGCGCCTCAAGGCGGTAGACAAGAACAGCCTGAGAGAGGGCGCCTACACCCAAGCCCAACAGATCCTAGATTACCAATTAAACCGCTCCGTTGCCGGAAACATTCCTTTAACCCCCAAACTACTCTCCCCCCCGGTGCTGATCCTGAAAGGTGACACCGTCACGATCCAGGCAGGCAGCAACGGCATCCATGTCGAAATGGCAGGCACCGCTTTGGAAGCAGGGACTCTGAGCCAACAAATTGCGGTTAAAAACAACCAATCAGAGCGCGTGATCAAAGCCACCGTGATCGGATACGGCAAGGTCAAGGTGCTACGCTAGAAGGCCCCGATACCCGTCAACGCGGCAAACACACATGATTTCAACCACCTGATACTCTATACTGAAGCTGTTCCCAGCGAGAGTTGCAGAACGGCAATAAAAACATAATTTTTACTAAAGTTTCTCGAGGCTGCGTCGATAACCTGAGCAAGAACATGAATCAGTATTTTTTGAGGTACGCGGGATGGCCATCAACGATCTGACAGGCCTGTCATCAGTCCATGCAGGCGCACGCAGCAAAGCAAGCAGCCATTCGCCAGGCGCCGGTACTGCTGCGTCTGGACAACAACCCGCGACTAACGCCCCAAACCCGGCAGAAACTGTCAAATTTAGCTCCGAAGCCCAGATGCTGAACAAGCTCGAAGAACAGCTATCCGAGCTTCCCGATACCAATGAAGGACGCATCGCCAGCATCAAGCAAGCGATCGCAGACGGGACCTTTTCGATAAATCCAGAACGAATCGCCACAAAACTGGCCTCATTGGAAGAGCAACTGTTCAATTAATATGGATGCCAACATAAAATTCGTTAAGCGCTTTTGTGAGCTTGTTGATGAGGGTAGCCAGATACTGGCTACCCTTTGTCGGTTAAGCGACGCGGAAAAGACGGCCATCGCACAGCTCGACCCATCCGCACTCCAAGACAGCGTCACGCAGAAACAACAACAGCTCGAACGACTGGCCGAGAATACCCTGCAACGCAATCAAACACTGGTTGAACTTGGCTTTAGTGCTGACGAACAGGGACTCAAGCTATTATTGGCAGGACTCTCCCCCGCTATCGCCGAACAGGTATCGAGCCGCTGGAACACACTGACGACCCAACTCAAGCAGGCCTCCGAGTTAAATCAGCGCAATGAACAGATCGTTCATCGCAGCCAAAAAAATCTATCCCGACTGGTCAGCATCCTCCAGGGGCAAAGCCCCAAAACCACGATCTACAACGAAGCGGGACACAAAGGCAACTACAGCGCCCAAAACACTCTGGGCAAAGCATAACAAACAGCCATCTAAGTATCGTATCTATCGACTTATGGCTGTTGAGCCGATAGAATCCTGCATCGCAGCCTCCCCGTAGTCCAACAGGACACAACAGAGTCCTTCTAAGACTTAGATAACGGTTCTTATGCCGGGCGGGCCTCAGCGCATTACGGCCCAGTAGCTCAGCTGGATAGAGCAGCCCCCTCCTAAGGGGCAGGTCAGAGGTTCGAATCCTCTCTGGGTCACCATCATATTAAAAAGAAAAAATCCTAATTTATCGACGTTTACTGGCTTCTCTCATGACCCTTGCCTATGTATTCGCTCTTTCTCGTTCACCTGCCTCTTTTAAACACGTTACAGCCTCCTGATAAGCCCCTTGCTCGGCACAACACGGCGTCACTCGCTACGACCGACCAAGAGCCCGACAGCCCCCTAGGAGGCCTCGGCTTAGGTGCCGATCAGTACATCGCCACCAGGCTGATAAACCAACCCTTGGCATCGTAATTAAGCGATTTCAGCTTATCGTTGAACTCGGTAAAATTATAACCGCCACCAACACGAAAGTTCTCTTTTAGCTGATAATCGGCCCCCACTAAAAAGCCCTCCTTGCGATCATCGGTTGCATCCACGTCTAGCCAGCGGTATTCGGCCAGTGCATCCCAGCGATGCAGCAGGTGGTAGCGCGCCCGGGCAATATAGAGCTGAGTGAAGGCATCAATAAACCCTCCCTGGTCCCGATCCACACGAATGGCACTCTGCTTGAGAGCGACCTTAGC
Organism: Neptunomonas sp.; assembly: GCA_004195305.1. Lineage (GTDB taxonomy): Bacteria > Pseudomonadota > Gammaproteobacteria > Pseudomonadales > Balneatricaceae > Motiliproteus. The sequence goes on from SDWN01000019.1 coordinate 9,731, forward strand.
GCCTATGTTCCACTGCGGATTCAGCTCATACATCCCCTCCAAAGAGATCACCTGACCTTTTTCGTCCACGTACAGACCGCCGTTCTGGCCGCTAGGATCCAGATCATAGAGATAGCTATACATCGCCAGCAGGGTGTAACGGCTGTGCACAACAGGCCGGTAGGCAACGCCCAGATCGACCTCTCCGTAACGGGCATCGGTCAGGCTGCTGCTGACATTTTCCGACTCGGAGTAGTCAGCCTTAGCAATGAAGCGCCAATCATCGGTATAGGCGTAGCTGACCCGGTTGGTGGTGACCCACTGGGTACGTTTGCCTGCCGTGGTGCTGTCATCTTCGCGGTATTCCAGTCGATTGACGACACTGGCCTTGGACTTTTTCCAACGTGCAGTGACGCCATAAGCCTGCCTGTCAAAGTGCTCCCCGGCACTTTTGGTGGTACCGAAGAGTAGATCCGTATCGACGCTAAAGGCGTCGGTAAAATCAAAGCTGGAACCGTAGGATTGGCCCACCACATTCTCACGATTGCTGTAATCGAAGCGATGTTCGGTATACACCCGCAACCGATCCGAGAGCTCGGAGCGCTGCCCCAGGGTGATGCTGTCCCGCGACTGGTCGGATTCGGTGGTGTAGTTAAAATAAGCCGTGCTCTTATCGGTGATTTTGTAATCGGCACCAGCCCGCAAGCCATCGCCCCTATTCCCTGAGAACAGCTCACCGAGCAGATTCAGCCGGGAGTTCAGTTTATAGCGACCCCCGACACCCAACAGGTTATTGGCTTCTGCGCTGCCCGACTTGTTCAGTACGGTTTGCGCGCTGGCAAAGGTGGTGAGCTTGGGATCAATAATCCAGTTCAGACGACCACCGAGGGTATCGCTTTTAGCCTCGACACCGCTGACCCGATCCTGCTGATTCAACCACTCTCCACTCAGGCTCAGATCCGGCTGTAGCAGCCAGTCCAACTGCACCCCGGTATCCTGCTCGCTGCTGTTAACACCCTGCTCAGAATTGGCATGGCGGGCCTTGAGGTCCAGCACCTCGGTCAGTTCGATTGCAACTTCAATCCCCCGGCTCTGCAAACTGCTGGCTGTCGAGTTGTTGTATTGAATGGAATCAAACCCGGCATCCAGACTGCGCCACCAGAGGTTAACCTGCCCCTCGGGTACCGCATCCGGGTCAGCGCCGTACAACTGCAGATCGCTCAGATCCAGCTGGATATTAACCGAGGTCGCAGAACCTTCGGTACTGGCGGTCGGCGAATTGGCCGAAGCAAAGGTCAAACCACCATTGTTCGAGGTTGCAAAATCGATATTTTGAGCCGCTTCAGTCGCACCGTGCTCCAGCACCACAAAGGAGTACTCCGATACCTTGAAGGTCAAATCGACTCCCTGGGCATTGAAATCGGCGGTGGTCGAGGCGTCATCGATCAGGGTTGCACCGAGGGCGATGTTATCGGTCAGCCAGTGCTTCGCCCGCAAACCGGCAGAGATATCATCCGTGGAGATCAAATTCTGGCTGACATACTCGTAGTCTGCCAACAGCACGATGGCATCGCCTTCGAGCGGTGTATTACGGATCACCGATAACAGCGCCTGATTTGCCGTATCACGCAGCGGACGATTGAGGCTGATCCGCCCCTGATACTCATCGATCTCATAGTCCTGACCTTCGATCAGTTCATAGCGTTCACGCACCCGGTCACTGCCCTGCTGGCGCACCTCGACCTGCAACTTAGCGCTGCCCAGCACAACATCCGCATGATTGAGGTAGTACAGGCTGCCGCCGGTACCGATAAACTCATCGTGAGCAGCCAGGCTACCGGGCTCGGCAGCAAACACTTTCAAGCCGCTGCGGTCGTCATTAAACCGGGTCTTCTCGGTCGAACGCAGATCAACTTTGGCACCGTAGAGCCCACGGTTATAAGAGAACAGTTCGGTGCCGGTAAAGCCGGTATTGTAGTTACCCCAGAGGGCACGGGAGTTGTCCCAGTCCAGGCGGACGTAAAACTTACCCTGGGTATCAACATCACGCACGATGGTTGAATCATCACCATAGAGCGGATAAAAGCGATCTGGATCGATACGTTTAAACAGCTTTTGCGGATCACGCCGGCCAATATCCTTGAAGATATCGCCTATCTCATCTTCACCGCTATCCAGCTGCGCCGTCAGCAGGTATTTGCCCTGCACCTGGCCTTTGAGGTAATAGGCGATACGACCATCAACATAGATATCACCGTCGTAGCGCTCATCACTCTGCAACAAGCTGGGATTACCATCCAGATCATTCTGCCCCAGGGTGATATCCGCGATACCGACCAGAAAAAAGTACTCGCCATCGATTCTGGTCGTCAGTTGGGTACTGGACAAAAACTGCCCCTGTTTGTCGGTCAGCGATACCGGGATCTCGTACTCACCCTGGGGCAGCTGACGCTCGATACTCAGCTGACCGCTGGCACCAACCGGATAGGCGTGTTTACCGATATAAAAAACACTGTCAGCCGGTAGATTGCGTGCATGGATGGTCACCAGTCCGCCGGGCAGATCGAAATCGGCATCCAGCAGGTCATTGCGTCGGTACAGTTCACTACGCTCAGCGTCTGCCGCTTCCGTTTCATCCAGCGCCTCTGCCAACGCCTCGAGCGGGGTCCCCGCGTCAGCACGCTGAACCAGATTATTGGTGTATAACCGGGTCTTGAACGAGGCCCCGGTGACGTCCACGACCTCTAACTGATAGCGAATCGCACCGATCTTATCCAGCGCGTCAGAATCGATCGCTCCGTCCCAGGTAATTGCTAGCCCAATCGGCAACGCTTCGCCCGAAAACTGCGTTAACGGTCGGTCTAAGCGCTTATCCTCTGCGTCGTAGATCGCCAGCGCCCAGGATTCGATGGTGTCAGGAAAGTTACTGTCGAACTGAAACGCAACCGGCTGTTCA
>SDWN01000454.1 GCA_004195305.1 Neptunomonas sp.
CTTAGGTATAGATTAAACGGCTTTTTTGTTTCATATACCATCACTAGCCATATCCATAGATACCGACAAATCTGACGGTATTTGTGGCGGTATTTGGTTCGGGCCTGATGGGCTCGGTCTCTGGCTCGGCAGTCGCCAATACCGTGTCGACCGGAGTGATCACTATCCCGCTGATGCGTAAGGCCGGATTCCCTGCCAAGTTCGCCGCCGGTGTCGAAGCTGCCGCCTCCACCGGTGGCCAGTTGATGCCTCCGGTGATGGGGGCCGGTGCCTTTATCATGGCCTCCTACACCCAGATCTCGTATCTGGAGATCATCGCTTACGCCGCCCTTCCCGCGCTTCTCTATTTCCTCTCGGTTGGTTTCTTTGTCCGTATCGAAGCCCAGCGCAGCCACGCCCAGGCGGTTGAGGTAGACGTGCCCTCGGTGCTGGAAGTATTCAAGAGTGGCTGGCATTTCCTGCTGCCCTTGGTCGTGCTGGTGGCACTGTTGATCTACGGCTTTACCCCGACCTACGCGGCAGGTATCAGTATCCTGGCGGTGATCGCATCCTCCTGGTTATCAAAACACCCGATGGGGATCCGGGATATTCTCGACTCCCTGGCTCAAGGTTCCAAGAATATGGCCACGACCGCCGTATTGCTGATCGCCATCGGCCTGATCGTTAATGTGATATCCACTACAGGCATCGGCAACACCTTCTCGCTGATGATAAATGAATGGGCTGGTGGCAGCCTGCTGATCACCCTCGTGCTGGTGGCGATCGCCTCGCTGGTACTGGGTATGGGACTGCCGGTCACGGCCTCCTATATTGTACTAGGCACCCTCTCGGCTCCGGCGCTGTACGGATTAATCAGCGAGGCCCAGGTGTTGCAGTTACTGGTCGACGGCAGCCTGCCTGAAGCCGCCCGCTCGATCTTCATGCTGGTGGCGCCGGATCAGGTGGCGGCCCTGGCTGCGCCGATGACTCCTGTCGATGCCGAAGCCCTGTTGGCTACCGTTCCGGCTGACTTCAAGATCACCCTGATCGAACAGGCAATCGATCCGATGACGCTATCGATGGTGCTGCTATCGGCGCATATGATCATCTTCTGGTTGTCACAGGACAGTAATGTGACCCCGCCCGTGTGCCTGACAGCGTTTGCCGCCGCCGCCATCGCCGGGACGCCACCGATGGCCACCGGCATGACCGCCTGGAAAATCGCCAAGGGGCTGTACATCATTCCTGTGTTATTCGCCTATACCGGTTTTATCGGTGGCGAGATCGATGAGATTCTGCGGATCTTCATCTTCTCGATGTTTGGCATCTACGCCCTGGCCGGATTTATGGAGGGCTATCTCGAAGGGCCGTTCGGCCTACTCGGTCGTGCCGTGGCGCTGATCAGTGGCCTGATGCTGCTGTGGCCCAATCTGCCACTATGGGTTCAACTGACAGGTCTAGTGCTGTTTGTGGCGCTGTTCGCCTACAGTCGCCGGACGCGCCTGGCTGTGGCTCCTATTCCAGCCACCTCACCGGCGTAGCCTCGACAACATCCGCGCTAAGCTCCTAATGAGGTCACTATGACTGAGCAATTTGATTTTCTGGTGGTGGGCGGCGGTATCGTCGGCCTCTCTACCGCCTGGCAGTTGCAACAACAATGCCCGGATAAACGCATCGTGCTGCTGGAAAAAGAAACAGGATTCGCCCGCCACCAAACCGGTCACAACAGCGGAGTGATTCACGCCGGGGTCTACTATGCACCGGGGAGTCTTAAGGCCGAATTCTGCCGCGAAGGGGTGGAGCAGACGATCGCCTTCTGCCGCGATAACGGCGTCGCGTTCGATCAGTGCGGTAAACTGTTGGTGGCGACTAACGCTCAGGAGCATGAGCGGATGCTGGCGCTGTATCAGCGCTGCCAGCAGAACCAGCTCGAGGTCGAACTGCTCGATGCCGAGCAACTCAAGGCGCGTGAGCCGAATATCGAGGGGTCGGGCGCCATCCTGGTCAAGACCACCGGTATCGTCGACTATCGCCAGGTCTGCAGCAAGATGGCCGAACGATTTCGGCAACTGGGCGGCGAAACCCGGCTCGGTACCGAGGTGACCGGAATGGATGAGGACAGCGAAGCGATTCGGGTTCACACCAATCAGGGGAGTTTGAGTGGCCGCTACTTGATCTGTTGCTCGGGGCTGATGGCCGACCGGCTGACGCGGATGCTGGGCATTCCGACCGATTTTCAGATCGTGCCATTTCGGGGCGAGTACTATCGGCTGCCCGCCGCCAAGAGTGGCATCGTCAACCACCTGATCTACCCCATCCCCGATCCCGAGCTACCCTTTCTGGGCGTCCACCTAACCCGGATGATCGACGGCTCGGTCACGGTCGGTCCCAACGCGGTACAAGGCTGGAAACGCGAAGGCTACGGTCGGATCAATATCAGCCCGAAAGACATCTGGGATATGGTGCGCTTCCCCGGCTTCTGGCGGGTACTGAAAAACCATATCAAAACAGGACTGATCGAAACCAAGAACTCCTGGTGGAAACCGGGTTACTTGCGTCTGGTACAGAAGTATTGCCCCTCCATTTCACTTGACGATCTGGAGCCCTATCCGGCAGGCATCCGTGCTCAGGCGGTGCTGCGCGACGGCACCCTGGTGCACGATTTCCTGTTTGCCGAGAGCCCGCGCTCACTGCATGTCTGCAATGCGCCCTCTCCGGCGGCCACCTCGGCGATCCCGATCGGCC
>SDWN01000462.1 GCA_004195305.1 Neptunomonas sp.
GGCCATCGTTATCACTATCGAGAACCTGCTGTACCGCGCCGACAATCGGCAGCGTCGCGATAGATACCGGGGTTGGTTCAGAATCGTTGGCCGGACCGTCGCCGTCAGGGTCAGACTGAGTACCATTGTCCGAAGTATCCGATACCGGTGCACCCGTGGGGGTGGCCGCATTGGCCGTCGCGATCAGGTCGAAGGTTTCAATGACCGAGATATCCGGCAGATCGAAGCTTACATCCAGGGTAATCTGGCTCTTGCCGCCGATCGGTAACGTTTGCGTACCCGTCAATAGCGTCGCAACGCTGTCGCCATCAAAAACGCTGTTGAGCTGGTCCAAATCACCCTCGATGGTCGCGCCGTTAATGGTGATCAGCGTGCCCGCAGGGAAAGTATCCGTCAGTACCTGGTTGATCTGGACATTATTCAGTGCGGTATTACCCAGGTTTTCCAGAGTGAGTACGATCTGGGTCGAATAGGCTTTATCCGTTGGATTGGTTCCCGCAACACGTACGGATGGCATCGCGCTCTGGGCCAAACCTAGCTGCCCGCTCGGCACCACGCTCAGCGGTGTTGGCGATGCGATCTGGCTGGGATCGGAACCGTTAGCCGAGAGCTGGGTGAGCGAACCGTTGACGGAGTCCGCCTGTACCTCTACCTGCAGATCAAAATCAGTCTGTTCCGCTGGGATGAAGCGCACAGGAATAAGAATCACTCCTGTCTGGCCAACCGGTAGCTGGCTGGAGATACCATCACCAGCATCAGAATCCAACAGATTCAGCGTGTCAGCGCCGTTGTAACCCGGGTTTATCACCAACGAACTCAGCGAGGAAGAAGGAGCCCCTCGCAGCTCAAAACCGCCGGGGAACAGAGTCGCCAGATCTTCGCTGATCGCGACGTTATTCAGGGTCAGGTTACCCTGATTCTCAACCCTGATAGTCAAGACCGTATCAAACGAGCCATCGCCCTGACCGCTATCCTGAGGGGTTGACGCACTCAGCGCGACGCCCACCTTCGGCAACACCGCCAGGATGATCTGATTGGGAGCATTTTCTTCTGCCTGATTATTGCCACTGGTATCGGGCTCGGTGCCTGCGGTAGAGATATCATCGATAGGAATGCGTACCGTCGGATTAGCGGTATCGTCACTCAGCGCAGCAATGCTCGCATTGTGGAGGTACTCGGACTGACCCTGGGTCGGCGTCACCTCAATCACGAAACTGATGATCGCGTCCGACCGCCCACTCAGACGACTTCTATCAGGGTCTAGCAACCGGGTATCAGAGACACCATTAAAGCTGTCGTTAGCCACCAACCCACCGGTAGTTACCGGGGTCGAGACAATGCGCACATTGGCGCCACCAAACACCTCCCCAAGATTTTCAATCAGCACCAGATCGGCGAGATCCACAATCCCGGTATTTTCAACCAGAACATTGACAGGAATGGTGAAGTTGCCGTTACTCAGCGGCACCGGCGTACCAAACTCGGTCGCTAAACCGATCGCGGGTGATGGCGGCGCCATCGCCTCGTCATCTTCATTCAGACTCGACCCGGCATTGTTTGGAGTGGAGTCTGGATCCTGGGTTAGGGTAGCAGTCACCTGAGCCCGGTTGGTGTAATCCCCCGTGGATTGGACCAGCACGCGGATATCCAGGGTCTTAGTGTTGCCCGACATAAGCGAACCCAGCGTCCAAATGCCCGTGCTACTGCTGTAACTGCCAGCGCCGGTATCACTCAGATAGGCATAGCGCGAGGGTAACTGATCGGTCACTTCGACCCCTAGCGCCGTGTCAGGTCCGGTATTGCTCGCTGTCAGGGTGAAGATAGCTTCATCACCTGAAGTAAAAGTCGTGCTGCCATCCTTATCATCAACGAGCCGTACATTTTTAGTTAAGGCGAGATCCGCCAGCACCACGCCGTTGATCGGCGTCAGCGTAGGATCATTATCCGCCCCGGTATCATCAATCGGATTGCCGCTATCCGAGACATCGGTAACCAGGCTGTCATCAGGCGCCTTGGCGGTGGCGGTGGCGGTATTAGAGATCTGGCCCGCCAGAATATCGAGCTCGGTCAGGACGTAGCTACCGCTACAGGTCGCCGCCTGGCTGGCGGCCAACACACCGGTGGTCGCCGGGAAGGTACAGGCGGAGGTTATGTCGCCACCTAACAGCGGGTCTGTCAACGAGACTGCGGTCAGCGTTACATTGCCACTGTTCAAAACGCTGATCGTATAAGCAACACTATCGCCCACGCGCGCATCCGGCGTGGAAAAACCACGGCTATCACTGGTTTTGATAACCGTCAGAGCGGCAACGGGAGCGATGCTGAACCCGGTCTTATCATCCGTAAGGTCGCCGTCGGTGTCGTCACCGTTATCGGAGCTGTCGCTGACCGGGGTGCCGGTCGGGCTGGTGCCGCTGGCCAGAACACTGTTGTTAACCCCGCCTGCGTCGATAGCCGCTTGGGCGATCACGTAGCTGGCAGTATAGGTGGCGGTCTCGCCCACGGTCAGGCTGCCTGCGCTCGAGCCATTGCTGGCGCTGACGAAGCTCGGACCGCTGCTCAGGGTCAGAGTGTTGTTGGCGGCATCGGTAAAGGTATCCACCAGGGCCACGCTGCTGAGACTGACGTTACCGGTGTTGGCCACGGTGATCGTATAGGTCAGGGTATCACCCAGGCCATTGATGCCATCGGCTACGGTATCCGAGAACGCGACGGTCTTGGTC
>SDWN01000697.1 GCA_004195305.1 Neptunomonas sp.
GCCACCCGAAAGATCTTGGCCGGGCGGATCACCGGCGCAGAAGAGTTACTGTCGGGCTGTTCGCCGCAACCCAGCAGACTGAGCAGCAGGCATAGGGGCGCGGTGAATTTCAGGGCAGCGGGGAGTCGCAACGGGGCGACACCAGAGCGCCGCCGTGACCTAGCAGGAGTAGCCATAGTAAAACTCGTGTTTGGCTTGCGGCGTTGCAAGCCCGATTGAAAACTGGGTTTGAGAACACTGGGACTGAAAAAAGGCCGAACAAAGAGTTCAAATAAAGAGCCGAATCGTCTGCCGGAAAAATCTCCGCTGGCGATCTCCAGATTACTAAAGACTAACAATAGCCCAGCCAGCAACCCTCCCCTCAACCAGAAGCCGACTCTCGGACAGCCTCCTTAAAACTAAGCGGTGAAGAATACAGACGAACAGGTTAAAATAATATTTACTTAATCTTGCCAACTTATTAAGAAATATTTACATGACATTGGAGCAGCTACGCACCCTGGATCGCATCGTCGAATACGGCTCCCTTAAACTTGCGGCTGACAGCCTGCACAAGACCCAACCCGCACTGTCGATGGCGATCAAAAAGCTGGAAACGGAGTACGGCTTTGCCATCCTTAACCGGGACAGCTATCGACTCAGCCTCACCCCTGCGGGTCGGGCGTTCCACCGCAAGGCCCAGGAACTGCTGCTCACTGCCGAACAACTGGCGTCCATGGGGCAGCACCTGGGAGCGGGCAATGAGCCGCTGATACGCTTTGCTTATGACCTGACCTGCCCCCATCCGTTAATTCTCAGGGTAATGAAACAGTGCCAGCAGCAGTATCCCGAAACAGAGCTGCATATCTTCGGTGAATCGCGTTTCGGTGCCCTGGAATTGTTACAAAAGGGACAGGCAGACCTGGCGGTAAGCCCCTGGTTTCCGACTTTTTATGCCCTGGGAGACTTTGAAACCCTGCTCCTCAGCCATTTTAAGATTCTTCTGGTTGCCTCACCGGCACTGTTCCGTGCCGGTGAAGTGCAGAGCATCGAGCAGCTTAAACCCCAGGTCAACCTGATTCTGGAGGAGAGCGACCTTAGCTTTGACACCGAAAAACTGATGCTAATCAAAGGCGTGAGACAATGGAAGACCCGGGATGCACATACCCTTAAAGAGCTGCTACTGGCAGGCCTGGGCTGGGGCTTTGCGCCTGAAAACCTGGTGCGGGAAGAGCTTGCTCAGGGGGTGTTGCTGGCACTACAACCACAAGACCTTGAATACAGCATCGATGGCGAGATCCGTCTAATCCGCCGCCAGGAACAAACCTTAGGCCCGGTGGCGAGCATGCTGTGGCAGCAGCTTGCTGCGGGTTCCCGCACGGCATCGCCCAGATCCTGACGCCTGACTAGGAGGCTGACCGAGAATAGTCAAGGGATAGCTGGCCACGGCTCCTCAATGGACTTTTGCTTATGGAGTGATGCCCTGTAACGAGTTAGAGTACAGCCATCTTTTCAGGGAGAGTGCTCATGTCTGCGTATGATTTTGATCTGTTTGTCATCGGTGCCGGTTCGGGGGGTGTGCGAGCCGCGCGTATGGCCGCAGCCAAGGGGGTGCGGGTTGCCGTGGCAGAAGATCGCTACATGGGCGGCACCTGCGTCAATGTAGGCTGCGTACCGAAGAAACTGTATGTCTACGCGTCGCATTACGGCGAGCAGTTTCATGAGGCGGCCGGTTTTGGCTGGCAGTCGGGCAAACCTACATTTGACTGGTCGACACTGCGCGATAACAAGAGAACCGAAATTACGCGTCTCAATGCCATCTACCTAAATCTGTTAGATGGCTCAGGTGCCGAGGTGATCAACGGTCGAGGCGTTGTGATCGACGCACATACGGTAGAAGTGGGCGGCACTCGTTACAGCACCGAGCGGATTCTGATTGCGACTGGCGGCTGGCCGGTGGTGCCGGATATTGACGGCGCAAAGCATGCAATCACCTCCAACGAGATTTTCGATTTAGCCCAGTTTCCCGAGCGCATTCTAATCGTTGGTGGCGGTTATATCGCGGTGGAATTTGCCGGTATCTTTGCCGGGCTGGGGGCGCAAACGACCCAGCTATATCGGGGCGAGCTGTTCCTGAGAGGGTTCGATGACCAGGTACGGGAGTTTGTAGCCCAGGAGATGATAAAGAAAGGGGTTGATCTTAAATTTAACATAAATGTCAAATCAATTCAAAAACTTGAAGACGGAACATTGCGTGCATTGTTAACAGATGACAGCGAAATAATTACCGATGCCGTGCTGTATGCAACAGGCCGTGCGGCCAATACCCGAGGCCTAGGGCTGGAGCAAGCCGGTGTCGAGCTGGCAGATAACGGCGCGATCAATGTCGATGAGACATTTCAAAGTTCGGTAGATTCGATCTACGCCCTGGGAGACGTGATTGACCGGGTCCAGCTAACCCCGGTGGCGCTGGCCGAAGGGATGCAACTGGTCAACCAGCTATACCCCGACGATGTGAACCCGAGCAATAGAAAGGTGGATTACCAGCTGATTCCGACTGCGGTATTCAGTCAACCCACGATTGGCACTGTCGGCCTGAGTGAGCAGCAAGCACTGCAGCAGCACCCCAATCTGGATGTGTATGATTCAGAGTTTCGCGCCATGAAACACACTCTCAGCGGCAGCAACGAGCGAACCCTGATGAAGCTGCTGGTTGATACAGACAGCGATCGGGTGGTCGG
>SDWN01000931.1 GCA_004195305.1 Neptunomonas sp.
TCATGACGGCGCATTCTGATCTGGACAGTGCCGTTGCCTCCTATCAGGGCGGTGCCTTTGAATATCTGCCCAAACCGTTCGATGTGGATGATGCGGTGGCATTGGTAAAGCGCGCAGTGGCGCATGCGCATGAACAGCGCGCCGATGCCAAGGCTGACGAGGTTGAAACCGTAACGGAGATCATCGGTGAGGCGCCAGCGATGCAGGAGGTGTTTCGGGCGGTCGGGCGGCTGTCACAATCAAACATCACGGTCCTTATTAATGGCGAGTCGGGTACCGGTAAAGAGTTGGTGGCGCATGCGCTGCATAAGCACAGTCCGCGTCAGCAAGCGCCGTTTATTCCGCTGAATATGGCGGCGATCCCGCGTGACCTGATCGAGTCCGAACTGTTTGGTCACGAAAAAGGCGCTTTTACCGGTGCTGCCAGTCAGCGCAAGGGCCGGTTTGAACAGGCTGATCATGGCACCCTGTTTCTGGACGAGATCGGTGATATGCCTGCCGACGCCCAGACCCGTTTGCTGCGGGTGTTGGCCGATGGCGAATTTTACCGCGTCGGCGGGCATCTGCCGGTAAAGGTTGATGTCCGTATTATTGCCGCAACCCACCAGGATCTCGAAGCGCTGGTTAAAGAGGGGCGGTTTCGGGAGGACCTGTTTCACCGTCTCAACGTTATTCGTATCCATATTCCCCGGCTCAGCGATCGACGTGAGGATATTCCCCGGTTGATGCAGCATTTCCTGTTGCGTGCCGCCGAGGAGTTGGCGGTCGAGCCGAAGTCGCTTACCGAAGAGGCCGAGCGTTACCTGTGCACGGTGGAGTGGCCGGGCAATGTGCGCCAGCTGGAGAACGCGTGCCGTTGGATTACGGTCATGGCTTCCGGGCGTGAGGTGTTGGTCGTGGATCTGCCGCCGGAGCTGTTGGCGGGCGAAGCGGTTGCGCAGCAATCTGGAGATTGGCAGCAAGGCTTGCGCCTGTGGGCGGAGCAGTCGCTCGGCCGGGGTAATAAAGATCTGCTCGGCGAAGCGGTGCCCGCGTTTGAGAAGATCATGATCGAGACGGCGTTGGCTTATACCGCAGGGCGTCGCCGCGATGCCTCGTTGCTGCTGGGCTGGGGGCGAAATACCCTGACGCGGAAAATCAAAGAGCTGGGGATCGACGCGAGCGAAGCCGATGAGGTTGGCTAAGGCCGCTCTGTTAGCTTGCTTCTGTAAAGGTGGCCTGGTTATTGCTTTAAGAGTCCGTAATGAGAGCTTATAAAGCTCGGATGGACCCCTAGGTAGCCACTAACCCTTTTATTTATAAGCTGAGATACTCCATGAGCGGTAACGAGTCACGTCTGCAAGCCATTGCCAATATCACCCGTCGCGCACCAAAACAGTGCGAAAAACCTGCGCCGCTCAGTGAAATCTGGGCCTGCGATGTTTTTAGCCTGGCCCGGATGGAAGAGTCGCTGTCTAAAAGTGTGTTCAAGTCGCTGAAGAAGACGGTCCACACCGGTGCCCCTCTCGAGCCCGCCACGGCCGATATGGTGGCTGCCGCGATGAAAGAGTGGGCGATGGGCAAAGGGGTTAAGTTTTTCTCCCATATTTTTTATCCCATGACCAATATCACCGCCGAAAAACACGATGGTTTTATCGTGACTAACGCCGACGGTGCCGCGATTACTGAGTTTACCGGCACCCTGCTGATCAAAGGCGAGCCCGATGGTTCCTCGTTTCCGAACGGCAGTCTGCGGATGACCAACGCCGCGCGCGGTTACACCGCCTGGGATCCCACCAGTCCTGCGTATGTTATGCATACCGCCAACGGCTCAACGTTGATGATTCCCAGTGTCTTTATGTCCTGGACCGGTGAAGCGTTGGATAAAAAAATCCCTCTGTTGCGCGCCAATGCGGCCATGGATACAGCGGCGCGTAAGGTCCTGGCGCTGATGGGTGAGAGCGATATCGCGCCGCTAAACTCCAGCTGCGGCGCGGAGCAGGAGTACTTCCTGATCGATGAGAATTTTGCTAACAGCCGTCCCGATCTGCTGTTGGCTGGGCGCACCCTGTTTGGTGCGCCTGCCGCCAAGGGGCAGCAGTTTGACGATCACTACTTCGGTGTCATTCCTGCGCGGGTGCAGGTCTTTATGCAGGATCTTGAGGATAAGCTGTACCGGCTGGGCATCCCCGCAAAAACTCATCACAACGAAGTGGCGCCCGGCCAGTTTGAAATAGCGCCCTATTATGAGGCGGCCAACGTCGCGGCAGATCATCAGCAGTTGCTGATGACCATCATGAAAAGCACGGCTAAAGAGCATGGTTTCCTCTGTTTGCTGCATGAAAAGCCGTTCGCGGGCGTCAATGGTTCCGGCAAGCACGTTAATTGGTCGGTCGGCAACTCGACTCAAGGCAATTTGCTGGATCCCGGCAGTACCCCCCACGACAATCTTAACTTCTTGCTCTTTTGTGGTGCGGTTGTTCGCGGTGTGCACCAATTTGGACCGCTTTTGCGAGCGGTTATTGCCTCCGCGTCCAACGATCACCGTCTGGGTGCCAACGAAGCACCGCCCGCGATCCTGTCTGTATACCTGGGTAGCCAGCTGGAGAGTGTGTTTAACGACATCAAGCAGGGCAGGCTGCTGGAAAAAGCCGAAGGTGGCCTGATGGATCTGGGGCTGTCACAAATACTGCAGTTTGAGCGCGATCCTGGTGACCGCAACCGCACCTCCCCCTT
>SDWN01000228.1 GCA_004195305.1 Neptunomonas sp.
CACCAACCTTCAGACCGCGACCGACCTGAGCAGCTACGAAGAGGTACAACGTTCGGTGGTCAATTTTGGTATTCCCGAGTTTTCCGGCGTCAGCGCGTCAACGCTTGATGTGCCTCGAATGGAGCGGGCCCTACGCACCGCGTTGCTAAGCTTCGAACCCAGGATCGCCAACAGCCAACTATCAGTCAGGGTGGTGGCGGATGAATCCAAGCGGCACCAGAACTCCATCGCATTTCTGATCGAAGGCGAAATATGGGCGCAACCCGTTCCCCTGAGCCTGCACCTGAAAACCGAAATGGATCTGGAAAGCGGTAACGTCGTCGTCAAGCAGACAGGAAGGTAGCCATGCCTGAATCAGGGGTCGGTTATGGATGAACGTTTTCTCAACTATTACAACCGTGAGCTTCGTCATATCCGGGAGATGGGCGCAGAGTTCGCAGAGCAATACCCCAAAATTGCAGCACGTCTGGGCGTCGATAAAAACGAATGCGCTGACCCCTATGTCGAACGCCTGTTGGAAGGTTTCGCTTTTATGGCGGCACGGGTTCAACTGAAGATCGACAGTCAGTTCCCGGTCTTTACCCAGCACCTGCTGGAAACGATCTACCCCCACTACCTGGCTCCCGTTCCGGCGATGGCGGTCGTCCAGTTCAATCCCCAGCCCAACGACGATGCCCTGGGTGAAGGTATTCAGATACAACGAGGTACCGCACTCCAAAGCGTCAATCATAAAGACTCAAAAACCACCTGCGAATTTCGTACTGCTCAAGCCGTCACCCTCTGGCCACTGGAGCTGACGGAGGCCAGATACTTCCCCAGCGCCTCAAGCCTGGTGGCCGTCGGGGTGAAGAAAATCCCAGCGGTTAAAGCAGGTATCAGGCTTCGCTTTCATACCACCGCGGGGCTCGCTGCAAATCAGCTGTCGATGGACAGCATCCGGTTGTACCTGACCGGCAGCGGGTCGCTGCCGATGAAGATCTACGAGCACATATTTTCCAATGCCCTAGGCACCTTGGTACGCCCCAAAGGGGGTCATACCCCCCGGCAGTATTTCATCGGCCAAGCAGGCATTCAGCGGGTCGGATTATCAGCAGAGGACGCATTGCTGCCCTACCCACAGAGGTCGTTCGAGGGCTATCGGCTGCTGCAAGAGTATTTCTATTTCCCGGAACGCTATCTGTTTGTTGACCTAACGGGCGTACAAAAACCTCTCGCCGAGTGTGCCAGCACCGAATTCGAGCTGTTTATTCTGCTTGACCAGGGCAAGCCCGAATTTGAAGCCCTGCTAGATGCCGCTAGCTTTGCCCTGAACTGTGCCCCCATCATCAACCTGTTCAGCCGCCGTGCCGATCGCATCTACCTGAACCGCAGCCAGACTGAATACCATGTTCTACCCGATCGCACCCGCCCCATGGATTTTGAGGTTTTTTCAATCGACCAGGTGCGGGGCTTCGGCACCAGCAATGAACCGCTGCAGGAGTTTTATCCCTATTACGCCGACAATGACGGTCGCTACCTCTCAGAAGACGGCGGTTACTATTGCCTGCACCGCTCTCCCCGGCAGCGCTCCAACAAACAGAAGCGCAATGGCACTCGATCCAACTACATCGGCAACGAAGTCTACATCTCCCTGGTCGATGCCCACGAGGCACCCTTTCGCCACGACCTCAAGCAGCTCGGACTGGAGATCACCTGCACCAATCGCGACCTGCCTCTGCACCTGATCATGGGCCAGGGTCGTACCGATTTCACCCTGGACACGGGGATTCCCATTGACAGTATTCGCTGCCTTGCGGGCCCCACCAAGCCCAAACCAACCCGACCACCGGGTGAAAGCCGCTGGCGGCTGATCAACCATCTCTCGCTTAATTATCTGTCCCTGTCCGATACCGAAAAGGGTGCCGCAGGACTGAGGGAGTTGCTAAGCCTCTATGCCGATACCGATGATCGCAGTATCAGCCGCGAGATCGACGGTATCCTATCGGTATCGACCAAGCCCTTGGTTGCCCGGATTCCAACCCATGGCCCCATCACCTTCGGCCGCGGCCTTGAGGTCACCATCACCCTGGATGAGAGCGCCTTCGAAGGCACGGGGATTTTCATGCTGGGGGCGATATTGGAGCTGTTTTTTTCAAAATATGTTGCAACCAACTCCTTCACTGAAACCGTGATCCGCTCCTCAGATCGTGGAGAGATAAAACGATGGCCAGCCCGAATCGGACTCACTCACAGACTGTAGCCTGGCTGCGCGAACTGGAGGCGCACCCCTACGATGCCGACTTCTTTGAGGTTCTACGGCGCTTTGAAAACGTCTATGCAGATAAACCCAGAATCGGTCGATCGGTCCGTGCAGCGGAAGACCCTGTCCGTCTCAAACAGACCCCTTCTCTGGCGTTCGCCCCCTCGGCCATTTCATTTTTTCGCCCCGGAGACCAAGAACGTAAAGACGAGCTCAGCTGTTATTTTTTTGGTTTGTTCGGCCCCAACGGTCCCCTGCCACAACACCTGACCGAGTACGCCCGGGAGCGACAGCGAAACCACCGGGATCCGACGTTCAGCGCATTCGCCGACCTGTTCCATCACCGGATGTTATGCCTGCTCTACCGGGCCTGGTCCAGCAGTCAGCCAACTCTGGGAATGGATCGTCCCGACGACTGTCTCTTATACACATCT
>SDWN01000229.1 GCA_004195305.1 Neptunomonas sp.
TACCTGAACTCATGGACGGCCGATCTGAGCTACACGGAGTTTTTCGGTGCCGGTCGCTACAACCTGGTCAATGATCGTGATTTCCTGGCCATGAATATCAAATATTCATTCTAATTTTATAGGGAGCTATTAATTATGCTGATAAACGCACTGACATGGGCATTGGCCATCCTGCTGGTAACGGGTCTGGCGGGCCAGTCTTTTTCTGCCATTACTGCGGCTGAAGCCGCCCGACTGGGCAAGGATCTGACTCCGGTCGGCGCCGAAAAAGCCGGCAACGCTGACGGTACTATCCCCGCGTGGGACGGTGGCATCACCACTCCTCCTGCCGGCTATGCTAAAGGGATGCACCATCCGGATCCCTACGCTGGCGACCAGATCAAGTTCACCATTACTGCGGCCAACATGGAGCAGTACAAGGAGATGCTGACGGTCGGTCATCAGGAGATGTTTAAAGCCTACGACAGCTTTAAGATGAACATCTATCCGACCCAGCGCAGCGCCGCTTCGCCGCAGCGGATTTACGATGCGACCAAAAAGGTCGCCCAGACCGCCGAACTGATCAGCAACGGTGATGGGGTCATCGGGACCGTCAACGGCATCCCTTTCCCGTTACCAACCAGCGGCATCGAAGTGCTCTGGAACCACATGCTCCGTTATCGCGGCGACGTTGCCACCCGGAAGATTGCCCAGGCTCCGATGACTCGTGGCGGCGATTACACCCTGGTCAAGTTTGATGACGAATTCAGCCTGATCTATTCCCAGGAAGGGATGACCGAAGAGGCCTTGAAGAACCGCATCCTGCTGTTCCGTCAGGAAGTCACCTCCCCGGCCCGCCTGGCCGGCAACGTTCTGCTGGTACATGAAACCCTCGACCAGGTCGCCGAACCTCGGGCCGCCTGGGTTTACAATCCGGGTCAACGCCGGGTTCGCCGCGCCCCGAATGTCGCCTACGACAATCCGGGAACCGCTGCCGACAGCTTGCGTACCTCCGATCAGTTCGACATGTTTAACGGCGCACCCGATCGCTACGAATGGAAGCTTGTCGGTAAAAAAGAGATGTTCATCCCTTACAACAGCTACAAAGTACACAGCGACAAGCTCAAGTACAAAGATATCCTGACTCCGCTGCATCTTAACCCGGAATACCTGCGCTACGAACTGCACCGCGTCTGGGTTGTCGAAGCCACCCTGCGCGAAGGAGATCGTCATCTGTACAAGAAGCGGACCTTCTACATCGATGAGGATTCCTGGCAGATTATGGCGGCCGACCTTTACGACAACCGCGATCAGCTCTGGCGGGTCTCGGAAGCGCACTCCATCAACTACTACGAAGTTCCGACCTTCTGGACCACCCTGGAAGCCCACTACGACCTGCAGTCCGGGCGCTACCTGGCCCTGGGCCTCGATAACGAATCGACGATGTACGACTTTGATGCCAAACGGACCGATAAAGACTACTCCCCGGGCGCACTGCGTCGTGCCGGTCGTCGTTAACTAATTGCCTTTGCTGAACCGAACGGCCGGGCTGGCAATAGCCCGGCCGTTTTTCATGCCTTTATCCTGCGAAACGGCTGAAAATGAATAATCAAGCAACCGATCATATACCCATCCTGCAGACTCTATTTGTCACCTTGCTGCTGATTTTCTGGTTGGCCATACCGGCAGTCGGCAGTGAAGATTCGGTCATCGCTCCCCTGGCAAACCGCTCTTTGCTGCTCGATGCCCAGCGGATCGAAGAGACTCTGGTTGTGGTCGGCGAGCGTGGCCACATCTTGCTCAGCGAGGACAACGGCAACAGCTGGCAGCAGGTGCAGGTCCCGACCCGGGCAACCCTGACCGGAGTTTTTTTCATCGACCGGCAGAATGGTTGGGCCGTCGGCCATGATCAGGTGATTCTCCGCACTCAGGATGGGGGCAACAGCTGGCAACTGGTTTACGAAAACGCCGCGGCCGAAAGTCCGCTGCTCGATATTTACTTTCAAACCGCTGAACATGGTTTTGCCATCGGCGCCTACGGCCAGTTCATGGAGTCGTTCGATGCCGGCAAAAGCTGGGAAGAGCGCTTCATCAGTGAGGATGATTTTCATCTGAACCAGATCACCCCGGCCGGAGAGCGACTGTTTATCGCAGCGGAATCTGGATTTGCCTACCGTTCTGATGACGGCGGCCAGAACTGGACCCCGCTGACTCCAGACTATATGGGCTCATTTTTCGGCATTTTCCCGCTGGACAAGGACAATCTGCTGCTGTTCGGGTTGCGCGGCAACCTATTCCGCTCGGAGGATGCCGGCGAAACCTGGCAACAGCTTGAAACGGCAACCGAGGCAAGCCTGACCAGCGCCCTGCGGTTGGCTGACGGCAGACTGGTCATCGCCGGGCTGGCCGGCACCCTGTTGATCAGCAAGGATAATGGCCAGAGCTTCTATCTGCAGCAGGACCCCGAGCGCAAAGGCTTCAGCAGCCTGATCCAGGCAGCCGATGGCAGCCTCGTAACCGTAGGTGATTTTGGCGTCACAAAACTTCTCAAAACCGATTTGCTCAAGAACTAAGCCAGGCTGCGGAGATTGTCATGAAATTAGAATCTATTATCGCGGGTCTCGAAAGGCTCGTTTTCAACAACCGCCGCCTGTTCCTGGGCTTTTTTGTCCTGGTGACGCTGTTTATGGCCTATTCAGTCACCAACCTGCGCATCGATGCAGGGTTCAGCAA
>SDWN01000452.1 GCA_004195305.1 Neptunomonas sp.
AGATGTGTATAAGAGACAGCTGTATTTCTGATCAATATATTACGCCTCATCCTGTCGAAGAATGCCGCTCAAGCATTGCCTGCACCTCTTTGATGCCGTTAACCCTGCAGGGTCATCACCTAGATCCACCGCTAGACCCATCATGTCGGTACAGTCCCTGGTGCAGCACATTGACCTTTCTGACTTACCCGAAGACTGGGCTTCCCCGACGATGACCGCCTCAGTCCAAGCGAGCGGAGATGCCTGGGTAGCGGAATCCAGTTCGGTGATTCTACAGATTTCCAGTGCGTCGCTGCTGGGAGAGTACAATTACCTGCTAAATCCAGCCCACCCAGACGCCCGTGAAGTGACCTTTGGGTCAGCGTCCTTGTTTCAATATGAGCCCAGATTGCTGAAAGCCTAATGTCTTGCTGAGATGGCGACTTTTGCATTTCAACGTTATCCCCAACATAGATCCACCAGATTACCCATGATCTTCTGCCAACACGGCTATACGCGATGCACATACGTGCTCGCGAGAGTAGATTGGCGGGCATCTTAGCTGACACCTCATGACTCACCCAATAATCGCCTAAAATTCAATTATCGGAACATTGAAAGCAGAGCCGGCATGGGGCCGGAGCCTGCCTTGCCATAACGATGGTGCCTGTAGGGGAAATGCTACTTTAGCCGCCCTGCTGCGCCGCCAACGGAGTCTTATGCCCCCCGTCGTTTCAAAACATAAGGCGACCTTCAGCATGCTGGCGGGATTTGTCCGCCCCTATAAAGGGACGTTGTGCGCCGCGGCCATCGCGCTGGTGGTTACCGCCTTGGTCACCCTCGCTCTGGGCCAGGGGGTACGCTTGCTGATCGACGAAGGCTTTCTCGCCGGATCCCAAGCGGCACTCAACCGGGCGGTGGGCATAATTTTATTGCTGACGCTGCTGATCTCGGTGGGAACCTTCGCCCGTTTCTACCTGGTCTCCTGGCTGGGAGAACGGGTCAGTGCGGATATCCGCCAGGCGGTATTCAACCATGTGATCGAATTGCATCCCAGTTACTTCGAAACCAATCGCAGCGCAGAGATCATGTCGCGGTTAACTACCGATACCACGCTGCTGCAGTCTATTGTTGGCTCTTCGCTTTCCATGGCGCTGCGAAGCATCCTGACCTTCGTCGGCGCGCTGGTAATGTTGCTGGTGACCCATTTTTATCTGACCCTGATGGTATTGGTCGCGGCTCCTGCGGTATTGGTACCTATTCTTTTTTTCGGGCGTCGGGTTCGGGACCTGGCTCGAAAAACACAGACCTCGGTCGCAGACGTGGGTTGCTGTGCCGACGAGGCGATCCAACAGATCAAGACGGTACAGAGCTATACCTGCGAAGAGCTAGAAAAAGCCTCCTTTGCCAAAGAGGTAGATGTGGCGTTTCAGGTTGGCCGCCAACGGGTACGGCAGCGAGCCTTTCTGATCGCGGCGGTTATTACTCTGGTATTCGGCGCTATTGCTAGCTTACTGTGGGTCGGCGGGCACGATGTGTTGGACGGCAAGATGAGTGCTGGGGAATTGGGCGCGTTTCTATTCTACGCGATTTTGGTGGCATTCTCGGCCGCCACCCTGTCCGAAGTCCTCGGGGAAGTACAACGCGCGCTGGGCTCAACCGAGCGACTGATGGAGTTGCTGCAGGTGGACAGTGCCATCAAGGCACCCGCCAGCCCGGTGGATGCCCAAGCTCTGGCGCCGTCGCTAGCGCTGCAATCCGTTACCTTCAATTACCCCTCCAGACCCGATCAATCGGCGCTGGCGGATCTGAGCCTGGAGATCCCCGAAGGGCAGGTCTTGGCGCTGGTAGGACCGTCGGGGGCCGGTAAGTCAACGCTGTTCGAGTTGCTACTGCGGTTCCACGACCCCCAGACCGGTACAATCCGACTGGGAGGAACCGACCTGCGTGAGCTGGACCCTAAAGCGCTGCGCCGCCAGATCGCCCTGGTCTCGCAGCAGCCGGTACTGTTCAGTGGTGATCTGTGGCACAACATCCGTTATGGAAACCCCAGCGCCGACGATGCCGCCGTGATTCGGGCAGCCAAGGCGGCCCATGCCCATGAGTTCATTAGCCAGCTGCCCGAGGGGTATGCCAGCGATCTGGGGGACAAGGGGGTTCGACTTTCCGGTGGACAACGTCAACGCATCGCCATTGCCCGGGCGATCCTCAAGAATCCTCGTGTCTTGCTACTGGACGAGGCTACCAGCGCTCTGGACTCGCTAAGCGAGCAGCAGGTACAGACGGCGCTGGAACGACTGATGGTGGGCCGGACCACCGTTATCATCGCCCACCGCCTGGCAACGGTGCTGAACGCCAACAGTATCGCGCTCATCGACCAAGGGCGGCTGGTGGCGCAGGGCTCGCATCAGCAACTGATGAGTGCCTCACCCCTTTACTGCCGCCTGGCCGAACTTCAGTTCGAGGCTGGGAGGATGCGGGAGAGCCGGCAACACTAACTTGGATCGGCCCGCGCGGAGTGGTCGCAAACGTCCGTATCCATTCTCTCGAGGCCGAATAGCCGCTAATCCTTGTTCACCACTCCCGTCAGCCGTCGCCAATCGAGCAGCACGTTAAGCGGCACCTCATCCATCCCGGTCACCTCACGCGCCACCTTCCGAGCCATCACCAGCACCGGGCGATGTTCGGCATA
>SDWN01000453.1 GCA_004195305.1 Neptunomonas sp.
TTGCCTGGCTAGATACAGGTACCCATGATTCCTTGCTGGATGCAGGACAGTTCGTCGCCACAGTAGAGAAACGCCAGGGGTTGAAGGTTGCCTGCCTGGAAGAGATCGGCTTTCGTCAAGGCTGGTTGAGCCGTGAAGCGCTGCTGCAACAAGCTGAATCGCTCGCCAAGACGGGTTACGGCCAGTATCTATTCCGCTTGTTGGAGGAGCCTGGCTGATGCACGTGATCGATAGCAAGCTTGAAGGGGTCAAGATTATCGAGCCCAAGGTGTTCGGTGATGAACGAGGTTTCTTTCTGGAAACCTTTCAGGCGGATCGCTATGCCGAATACGGTATGACCCTGCCGTTTGTTCAAGACAACCACTCACGGTCGAGCCTAGGTGTGTTGCGTGGACTGCATTTCCAGAAAACCAAACCGCAGGGC
The DNA here is from genome assembly GCA_004195305.1 of Neptunomonas sp. Lineage (GTDB taxonomy): Bacteria > Pseudomonadota > Gammaproteobacteria > Pseudomonadales > Balneatricaceae > Motiliproteus. Next base: position 425 of record SDWN01000453.1, read on the forward strand.
AAGCTGGTGAGAGTTGTTCGTGGCTCGGTCTTCGATGTAGTGGTTGATATTCGCCCTGGCTCACCGACCTTTGGCCAGTGGGAAGGGGTCGTGCTATCCGATGAGAACAAACGCCAGTACTGGGTGCCACCCGGATTGGCACACGGTTTTGTTGTGTTGTCCGACACCGCTGATTTTGAATACAAGTGTACCGACTATTACGATCCCAGCGATGAAGGCTGTCTGATGTGGAATGATCCAACCGTCGGCATTGATTGGCCGATCAGCACACCGTCGCTATCCGGTAAGGATCAGCAAGGTTTACGCTTAGAGGATCTGTTTAAGTGAAAATACTGCTGACGGGCGCTGAGGGGCAGTTTGGGCGCTGTTTTCAGGATCGATGCACGGATCACTCCTTGGTTGCGTTAAACCGAAGTGAATTGGATATTACCGATCTTGACGCGGTGCAGCGGGCTTGCAAGACCCATCTGCCTGATGTGGTTGTCAACGGCGCGGCCTACACCGCCGTTGACCGTGCCGAGCAAGAGGTTGATCTGGCGGTTGCTGTTAACAGCGCTGGCCCGCAGAATTTGGCTGTTGCGTGTGCGGAAAGGGATATACCGCTGATCCATATTTCGACCGATTACGTCTTCGATGGTACGGCTACGTCGCCTTACTTGCCGGACTCGCCGGTGAGTCCGCTCGGCGTATACGGCCAGAGTAAGTGGCAAGGTGAAGAAGCGGTACGGCGAACCCTGAACCAACACCTGATCATCCGTACGGCGTGGGTGTTCTCCGAGTACGGTAACAACTTTGTTAAGACGATGCTGCGGCTGGGTGCGGAGCGAGAAGAGTTGTCCGTGGTGGCGGATCAAGTCGGTTGCCCCACGTATGCAGGCCATATTGCCGACGCGATTGTTGCGTTACTGCCGTTACTAAAACAGCCTGGTTTTGATGGCTGGGGAACACTTCATTTCGGTGGTGATCGGGCTGTTAGCTGGCATCAGTTCGCACAAGCTATTTTTGCTGAGGCGGTTGATCAAGGGTGTTTACCGCAAGCCCCACGGGTGTTGCCGATAACAACGGAACAATACCCCACCCCCGCAAGACGCCCTGGCTACTCGGTGCTTGATAGTGGCAGCTTGGCGGAGCTGTTAGGTCTTAGGTTCTGTAACGACTGGCTTCAGGGGTTGCGCTTTACGTTGGAAAGGCTGGCACAACCCTGAGCCGAACCAAGGCAACTAACAGCCTTATTAGGCTACGGTTAAGTTCATAGGTTGAACTTTAGATAGATTGACGGTCTTACGTGCCTGCCAAAGTTCATAGTTATCCTGCATGCTCAGCCAGCTCTCTGGAGAGCGCCCAAGAGCCTTGGACAGCCTTAAAGCCATTTCAGGTGAAACCGCACTTTTTGCTTTTAGCACACGACTTAGAGTGGATGCGGCCACACCCAAGTGGCGTGCAAGATTACGGCAGCTGATACTGTACGGTTCCATATATATGGATTCGATGAATTCGCCAGGATGCGGAGGGTTGTGCATAGTCATTAGTGGTAATCCTCATAGTTAAGGATGTGCGCATTTCCATCCCGAAATTCAAAAGTCACACGCCAGTTGCCACTAACAGAGATAGACCAAATAGCGGCGCGATCGCCTTTCAATGGATGAAGAGAGAATCCCGGTAGATCTATGTCTTCGATCATATGCGCGGTATCAATGGCTGCAAGCTGCATGCGCAATTTCTTAGCATGCTTAGCTTGAATGCCCGATGATTTTCCTGATTGATAGAAGAGCTTGAGCCCTTTGTGCTTAAACGACTTGATCATGGCAAAAGTGTAGCGCGTTGCGCAACACCACGCAACATATCAAGTAGCCTAACGCTTTGCTAAGCGGCAATAAAATTGTTGGCTAAAATGGTGAAGCGTAGCGGAACGTAGCCAACTGTTTTTGTTCCGTTTAAAGCGCTTGTTAGTTGTTTTACCTTAATTACTGAGCTTTGTGATAAACACCAATTTGTACTTCTTTTTCATATCCGAGGTTCATAAGTACCATTATCATATTGTTATCACCAAGTAAGTTAACGACATGCTTATCCAATAACGCTGTGATTTTTAGCATTAATTTAGGTGCATCACTTAGAAACTTATGAAATCTCTTTTCTTTACCAAATGGATTCTCAGCGTGAAGAAGCCCACCACAATTTGCATAAATATTTAATAGCTCTTCTCTTTTTAAAAATCCAGACTCTATCGGTTGTGTTCTTGTATTGTTTGGATCTCCAGCATCTATAAGCAGTTTCATTA
>SDWN01000461.1 GCA_004195305.1 Neptunomonas sp.
AGATGTGTATAAGAGACAGATCCGGCCCATCGCCGCCCGTTTCGAGCAAGGCAATCAACAGGCTCAGCAGGTTGAGCTGAGCAGTGCCCTGCGGCTGGCAGAAAAACGCCACGCGCGGCTGATCAAGCTCAAAGGCAGTGTCCCCCAGAAGGAGATCGATGAGGCGCTGAATCACGTCGACAGCCTCAAGGCCCGACTCTCCGCGGTGGTGAAAAGTCTGCGGGGGCTAGAGCCCCTGTATGCGCCGATCTCCGGCTACATTACCGCGGTTGAGGTGACCCCTGGCCAGATCGTTGAAAGCCAAAATACCCTGTTCGAAATTGTCGACCCCAGTCGGATGCAGGTCGAGGCGCTGGCTTATGATCGACAGACGACGCTGATGGAAAGCGCCTACAGCGCCAACCGTGCGGGTGATCAGCTGGATCTGGAGTTACTGGGGGTCGGTGTCAACCTCAAAGGTCATGCCATCCCGATGCTGTTTGAAGTCGAGGTCGACGACCCGCCGCTGGCGATCGGCGAAGCGCTGACGGTGTATGTATCCGGTAAACAACGGACTCAGGGGATCGTGTTGCCACGGTCCAGCCTGGTTAAAGGCAATCAGGGCGAAGACCTGGTCTGGGTCCACTCGCAAGCGGAGCGGTTTGCCCCTAAATTCGTACGCTGGTCTGCGGTCAATAAAGACCATATCGCCGTCATCGATGGGCTTCATGACGGTGACCGTGTGGTGATACAGGGCGCGACCCTGTTGAGCCAGATCCGCTAGGCAGGGAAAGGGATGCTACGATGTTTAACAAACTGATTACCGTCAGCCTGAATAACCGTCTGTTTGTTCTGGTCGGTGCTGTGCTGTTGATGGCGTACGGACTGTTTATCTTGCGGGATATGCCGGTGGATGTACTGCCGGACCTGAATCGGCCGATGGTCACCTTAATGACCGAGGCGCCGGGCATGGCGCCGGAAGAGGTCGAGCAACTGGTGACCTTCCCGGTGGAAACCACCATGAACGGGCTACCCGGCATCACCCGGGTGCGCTCGGTATCGGGCATCGGCTTGTCGATCATCTTCGTCGAATTCGACTGGGACACCGATCTTTACTTCAACCGCCAGCAAGTTGCCGAACGGCTGACCGTGGTGGATGAATCCCTGCCCGAAGGGGTTACCGTGCAGATGGGGCCGATCACCTCGATCATGGGGGAGATCATGCTGGTGGCCCTGACCGGGGATGAACACACCGATCCGATGGCGGTGCGCGAGGTGGCCGACTTCAATGTCCGGCCGCGGTTGCTGACGGTTCCCGGTATCGCCCAGGTGATCCCCATCGGTGGACAGGTCAAGCAGTACCGTATCACGCCGAATGTTAACCTGATTCGCGATCTTGGGTTGTCGCTGGATGACATCAGCGACAGCCTGGAAGGGTTTGGCAGTAATGCCAGCGGTGGCTTTTTGGAGCAGCAGTCGAAAGAGTTTCTGATTCGCACCATCGGCCGCACGTCGGCGCTACAAGATCTGGAAAACTTGGTGGTGGGGCACACCGATCAGGGCCTGGCGATGGCAGAGCAGCCGGTGCTGTTGCGACAGGTGGCCGAGGTCTCTTTTGCCCCGGGAATCAAGCGCGGCGATGGCAGCTTCAACGGTTCTCAGGCCGTGATCATGTCGATCCAGAAGCAACCAGGTGCCGATACGGTCAGGCTTACCAAGGCGCTTGAACAGACACTGGATGATATGCAGCGTACGCTGCCGTCCGGGATGAAGGTCAACAACATCCTGTTCAAGCAGGCGGACTTCATCGAGCGGGCGGTTGACAACGTCGCCGAAGCACTCCGCGATGGCACCTTTATGGTGATCCTGGTGCTCTATGCCTTCCTCCTCAGCCTGCGCACCTCGTTTATCTCGCTGACGGCGATCCCGGTGTCCATCTTGGTGACCGTGCTGGTGTTTAGTTACTTCGGTATCTCGATCAACACCATGACGCTGGGGGGGTTGGCGATCGCCATCGGCGAACTGGTGGATGACGCCGTGGTCGGGGTCGAGAATGTGCTGCGCCGTCTGGGGCAGCATCGTCAGGCTCGCAGTAAGGTGGCGGTGGCGATTGTGATCGCCAAGGCCACGGTGGAAGTGCGCTCGGCGATCGTCTACGCCACGCTGATTATCGTGCTGGTGTTCGTGCCGCTGTTTGCGCTGAGCAGCATCGAGGGGCGGATGTTCACCCCGCTCGGGATCGCCTATATCGTGTCGATGCTGTCGTCGATGGTGGTATCGATCACCCTGACGCCGGTGCTGTGCTATTACCTGCTGCCGCGAATGAAGCAGCTTGAGAAGGGCGATAGCCGCTTGGTCAGAGTGCTGAAGCGTGTCGATACCCGGGTGCTTAACTGGTCGTTCGACCATTGCCGACAGTTGTTGATCGCGACGGTACTGATTTTCGCTATGGCGCTGGTGACCGTGCCCTATTTTCCCCGTAGCTTCCTGCCGGCCTTTAACGAGGGCTCACTGACCATCGCCGTGCTGATGAACCCGGGTACCTCGTTATCCGAATCTAACCGGGTCGGCACCCTGGCAGAAAATATACTGTTGAGCATCCCGGAGGTCACCCAGGTCTGTCTCTTATACACATCT
>SDWN01000925.1 GCA_004195305.1 Neptunomonas sp.
AGATGTGTATAAGAGACAGAAAATGCGCTCACCATGTTTCATCTTCTGACTGCCATCCCAGGCCTCCACCCAGACGCAACGGCGCTCGGCGTAGACTTCACAGTTGCCGTTTAACCGCACGCCGCCGCAGGGGCCATTTCGCAGGTTTTTCGGGCAGTTCATAGAGCAGGACATGCCGGTGGAACTGAGGATGCACTGGCCGCACATCTTGCAGTCGAACAACAGCCCTTTGCACAGTGCTTCAAACTTGCCGACTGGCTCCTCTGCCCGCTGATAACCCAGCTTATTCCACAGCGGGTGCAACTTTACGATCACCGGTTCAAACAGGTTGTAAACACCCTCAAAAAAACGGGCATGACGCGATGCCCAAAGGCGAACTGAATACACAACTACCTCCCGCCACGGCCTTATGACCGTGATTCTTATTCTGTCATTCGATAGGGGATACTGGCGCTAGATCAGCGCGACTTCGATCCGTTGGTTAAAACTCTCAAGCGCGGATTCCAGATCGCCATGACCGACATGGTGATAGACGAATTCCAAGCCCAGCCGCTGCGCGGCGGCTTTCGCCTGGTCCTTCAACTTCGGATCCTCCGCCTGAGCCATATACAGCAACTTGCGATAGTTGCCGAAATAGAGCGGCTCAAGCTCGGGCTTCCTGTCCAGACCCAAGCCACGAATGACCAAACGATCAAAATGACGCACCAAAAAATCGGTAAGGTAAAAGGTCCCCGGCTCGGCATCATGAAAGCTGGCGAACCGATCGGCGCCACTAAAAAATTCGTAGCAGTGGGCTCCGGGAATACGTTCGACCCCCTCCTCCTCCAGCAACCGGTCCAGCAACCCGCCAGTGCCGCAATCGGCATAAGCCACAAACACTTGCTGCCCTTTCTGCTTGGCCACATCGATCAGCTCTTTGACCGCCCCGGGAATCCGCTCCGGACGGTTGTGCAGCTCCGAGGAGATGCACTGTGGCTGCAGGTGAGACCAACCGTTAGCCCGGCAGACAGCGACAATCTCACGCAACAGTGCAGAGCAGGTGATCACCACCGCCGGAGCCTGCCGCTGCTCCAAGCCAGCCCCTGAACCAAGACCCAAGACCGTACCTGCCGGCACTTGCCCGGACGGGGTAAGAGGAGGACTAAGCGGTGTAGCGAGTGAGTTCATGGGGATAACTCCTGCAGTAGGTCGTCAGCCGATCAGGCTGCGCGACGCTGAGCAATAAGCTCTTTTGCCATGTCGACGGCGACGGCCGCATCCCGGCAGTAACCATCGGCACCGACCGCATCGCCGAACTCTTCATTCAACGGCGCACCGCCGACCAGCACGATATAGTCACCGCGAATCCCTTTCTCTTTCAGAGTGTCGATCACCACCTTCATGTACGGCATGGTCGTGGTCAGCAGAGCCGACATACCCAGGATATCGGGCTTGTGTTCCTCGAGAGCTTCCAGATATTTTTCAACAGGAATGTTGATGCCGATATCAATCACCTCAAAGCCGGCGCCTTCCATCATCATGGCCACCAGATTCTTACCGATATCGTGGATATCGCCTTTGACGGTACCAATCACCACCTTGCCGACCGACTCGGCACCGGTCTCTGCCAGCAACGGGCGTAGAATTTCCATTCCACCCTTCATGGCATTAGCCGAGGAGAGCACCTCGGGAACAAACAGAATGCCGTCACGGAAGTCCACCCCGACGATCGCCATCCCTGCAACCAACGCCTCGTTCAGAACCTTGGACGGCGTCCAGCCTCGACCCAGCAGGATATTGGTACCTTCCACGATCTCTTCGCGCAGACCGTTGTACAGATCGTCGTACATCTGTTCCACGAGCTCATCGTCGGGGAGAGTAGAAAGATCAAGTTCCTCATCGTCATACAACTCTTCAACATCACTCATCGATCAATCCCCAACAATAAATAAAATCTAACCGCCCCAACTAGGCGAAACGTCCATTTAGATTATGGGGAGACAAGCCTGCCTGCTGATATCGTTGCGACGCCGAATTACTGAAAAACGACACCAATTCCATGCCTGTCGCAGGGCGAAAAATGCGCGTCGTGGAGAGGTAAGCAGGAGCAGGTGTTGAGCCTAATCTGTATAGCCAAATCGACCCGTCAGGGCTGCGCCCAGCGAAGACCAACGCGCACTCAGATTACAGAATCACGGTCACGCAACGTCAGAATCACAAGCAAACGACCTGCATTCAGATGACATGATTAAGGCAATCAACAGGCTTAATGGCTTAAAACCGGACCCGCTTCGTTGCCGACCATGATACCGATAACATTCATCCAAAAGGATCCAACGAAATGGCTCAACTTATTGATGGGAAAGGCTTTGCTACAACACTTCGAGAAAGAATAGCCACCGAGGTCAGCACCCTTGTTGAGCAAGGAATCACGCCGGGCCTGGCGGTGGTTCTGGTCGGTAAAGACCCCGCCAGCCAGATCTATGTCCGCAATAAGGGCATCCAAACCGTCGCGGCCGGTATGCAATCCTTTGTTCATGAATTAGCCGAAGATACCTCCGAGCAAGCACTGCTGGCGCTGATCGACAAGCTCAACGCCGATGACAGCGTCCATGGCATTCTGGTACCTGTCTCTTATACACATCT
>SDWN01000448.1 GCA_004195305.1 Neptunomonas sp.
AGTACTACCAGCGCTGTTTCGACACCGAGTTGGATGAATCTAAACCGATGCACGAGGTCGCTTAGGTGGCCAGCCCACTGGTCGCCTGGCAGCCGGAAAAGACCACCGGACTTGCCCCATCGGTCAACCAACAGCCGCGTAAGGAGAAGCGTCAGCAACGGCTGGAGGAACTCTGCGCGGCGACCATCCGGGCGCTGACCGGCAATAGCCGGTTGCGCTATCGAGGCCACCGGCTGGAGCAGGATGGACGACGGCTACCGATCCGCGCGCCCCATCTTAATACCGACGTCACCGAAGATGACTTTGACTCGTTTCGCGGCGCGGCCGACGGCCTGGCGCTTCGACTGATCCACAGCGATGCCGCCTTGCACGCCTCGCTGATACCCGATGACCCCTTAGAGCAAACCCTGTTCGAAATTCTCGAGCAGCTGCGGGTCGAATCACAGGTGTCCGAAGACCACCCCGGTATCCGGCGCAACCTTAAACACCGCTTTCGCCATTGGTGTCTGCAGTACCATCATTCCGGCATGACTGAAAACCAGGTCGGCTTGTTGCTGTTTTGTATCATCCAAACGGTCTGGTCACGACTGGGCAGCCACCCCGCACTGGAAGAGATCGAAGATTTGATTGAGCCCCAGCGCGCAGTGCTGGCACCGCATATCGGTACCGATGTGCTGGCACTCAGACGCAACCGGGATAACCAGGCCCGTTTCGCCGAGCACGCGCTGGCCATCTGTCGTGAGCTCAGCAGCATCATCGACGCGGGCCAGCCCGACGGCGACGATGCGGATAAACGCCAACGCTCGAAAATCGCCGATGCCGCCGATTTCGACCTGCTGCTGGAGCCCGACGAAGACCCTGACGAGATGGATGCACCCGTCTCGATGCCACAGCAGCAATCTGAGAAGCAACTCAGCGATGCGCTGAGCGATTATAGGGTATTCAACAACCGCTACGACCGCGAGGTCAGCGCCGCCAAACTGGTCCGCTTGGAACAACTTCGCGAGCTACGCGAGCAGCTTGACCGACGTATCCGTCGCCAAGGCATCAATACGCCGCGCCTGGCCCGGCAACTGTCACGTATTCTCGCTGCACCCCGCCTCAGCGGCTGGCGTTTCGGCGAAGAGGAGGGGCACCTCGACGCTCGACGCTTGTCGCAATTGGTCACCAGCCCTACTGAACGGCGGCTGTTCCGCCAGGAGCAGTACCAGCCCCACAGCGACTGCCAGGTGAGTTTCCTGATCGATAACTCGGGCTCGATGAAACAACACATCGAATCGATTACGATGCTGGTCGACGTCTTCAGCCGCGCCTTCGAGCAAGCCGGTGCCCGCTCGGAGATCCTCGGCTTCACCACCGGCTCCTGGAATGGCGGCAAGCCCTTTAAGGAGTGGCGCGGACGCGGCAGCCCGGCCGATCCAGGGCGTCTCAACGAACTCTGCCATATCGTTTATAAGGACGCCGAAAAACCTTGGCGGCGCGCGCGTCCCGAGATCGCCGCGCTGCTCAAATCCAATCTATTCCGCGAAGGGGTCGACGGCGAAGCCCTGCTGTGGGCCAGCAGCCGACTGCAGGCCAGCCAGGCAGCGCGCAAGATCCTGATCGTCATCTCCGATGGGTCCCCGATGGAGAGCATGACCCACCTACACAATGCTCCCGACTACCTGGATAAGCACCTGCAACAGGTAAGTGAGGCGATCGAGCGGCGCGGCGAGATCGAACTGCTGGCCCTCGGGGTGGGACTGGATCTGAGCCGCTATTACCGTCACAGTCTGGAGTTGGATATCAGCCAATCTCTGGACAACGCCCTGTTCGATGAAGTGGTTTCACTCCTGGCAAACAGTAAGCGCTAATCGCACGCAAACTTTCTGCTTTTCAAAATACCCTATAGGGTCGGCGTCTAAGAGGCTGTTGTTGTCTGAATTTATTCCGACAACGGGCTACCTCGCGGCAGCACAGGAACGGGATGCGCCGACCTACAACATCCGACCTGAGCACCCATGATCTTCAGCCATCACAGCGACTAGCGATGGGCATACCAGCTGCGGGATAAAAATAAACCATCATCGTAAAGTGCCCCGTATTTTGGCGTTGCGCCCAGCAATCACCACTTTAAGCATCATCATAGCGCTACGGGATTCTGGCCCCTTGTAGTCGCATTAAAATAAAGTGTCACCATAACAAGACCACTTCGCGCACGGAGCGGACACTAGCAATCTGATGGCCTGGGTGGCGACTGTTGCCCGAACCGGCCTCATTGAGGCCGTACTGGTTGAACAGTACCGGTACATCCACGCTGTAACGGGTACCAAATGGGAAATAGCAGCCGCGAATACGGAAACATCGACCGGTGCGGAGATGGAGTCGTCATCGGACTGCACAACATCGATAGCGTTTATCTTCAGTCTGTACCACACTTATAGAGCGTCTTAATAAGCCCATTGGTTATCGCTGCCCCTACGAGGCTTCATCATGAACAACGACTATAATGATAGGAAAAGAAAGCCCTCAGGGCGCACCACTTATACAGAAACGATTCCAGGGCGGTGTTCGCATGCCAAATTTAGAACGTAAATACGAAATAGACTCCATCATCCCGGCAACCGGCTGGAAGGCGCGGTTTCAAATCGACAAAGGAGCCCGGGAAGATAAACACCTAATCTGCTGGGCGCTATGCAACTTTGAAGA
>SDWN01000449.1 GCA_004195305.1 Neptunomonas sp.
TAACCTGAGCCGCTAGTAAGAGGTATAATCAGGGAAGGTTACTGGCGAAAATGATGAACGTTCCTTCCCCTCCGTCGCTTGAACTATTGCGCCAAATCGTGGTGGACGCCTCGCGTGCGCTAGACTTGGAAGAGCAGGTCGACTGCATTGTCAGACTCTTGTGGATTCTCAGCAGCAACAGCTACGGCTCATTTCTACCATCGGTCTTAACCCCGAGGTCGCGGGTCGACTGCAATTACCGATCGACAAGGGACTGGTCGGTACCATCGCATCAAGCCAGCTGCCCCCGAACAACGGATCCGTCACGGAGAATCTGCCGCCCCCAGTCAGCGTTGCCGGCCCTCTCGCATCCTCCCAGCTTCGAACTGAAGCTCGGTTAGGCAGCGGTAAAGGGGGTGAGACACTCATCAGTTGCTGATGGGTGCCTTACGCCACCAGCTGCCCGTGGTCGATGAGTGCGATACTGTCGGCGCTCACTACCGTTGGCAGGCGGTTATTCAATGTAGGACGGAGAGGGCTTAGGCTTATCCCGGCTGATGGAGGCATTATGCAACCCGAACAGTTACCGCCGGACAACCAGAAGGTCAGTTCCTGGTGGCATTATGTGACCCTTCTGCCGACCCTGGTCGCATTCATCGGGGTGAGTCTGATTTTTTTCGCCTGGTTTGCCGGTTGGGGTGGTGGTCAAAGAATGGCTCAGGTTCTTAGCGTATTCTTTTCTGCGTTGATGACGGCGGTTTCGATAGCAGGTCTGATCGGATACCTGAAGCAGCCGGGTCGGTACCGGCGACTGCAGATGATAGCCCTGTGGAACCTGCTGCTATTGTTGGCCGCCTTTCTCTGCGGTCTATACCTGTTGCTGGACTGATGTCGACCAACCGCGCCAAGTCGCGCCAGCAGCGACCGACGCGGTATTCAGATCATGATCGGCCATCAATGCAATGGGGAATATGTAGCGATGACAAGGACTCAGCGGCTGCAGCCACTTCGGGAACCGGTCGACTGTCATTTGGGCGACTGGCGCCCCGGACGCTGATACCGTCAGCATGGAAAGGCTTAATCGCGAGCGGTTATTCAGGCCAGCGGCCGCTTTGTTGCCGCCGTCTGGCGACCATGCGCTGGTATCAGCAGGATAGTAGCGGGCGAATCTCCGGCCAACGGAGCAACCGGGCCAGCGGTTTTAACCAGGGAGCCCGCGCCATCAGGACAATATACGCATCCAGCTCAGAAAGAACTTGGCCGTCGGCCGTTGTTAGATGAAGTTCAGTCAACGCTTTTTGTGGACCTATACCTAACTGCTCGAGTCCTGCATCACGATCGGTAATATCAACCCAGAGCACCTGCTCGGACTCGCTGGCCGCTATTTTTTCATAGTTCTGGGGTCCCTGACGCAGCTAAGGCAGGCGCCATCGTAACAAACCGTGATGTTCTTATCCGAACGGTTCACGGATCGTCACCTCAAATTTGAGCTTACCCGAATGACATGTGTTCAGAGCCCGGTCCCAGCGGCTGGCCATAGCTAAACTCAACATAATTCCCGTTAGGGTCGACTAAACCACAGTAATAGCCCACTGGATAATGCTCCTGTATCGCGGGCCAGACTAAAACCCCTTCAAGCTTAGCCTTAACAACAATGGCGTCCACCTCGCTTTTACTGGCTACCGCAAAGCCCAAGTGACCAAAATCATTGGCTGCGGGTTCGTGTAAGGGGCCGCCTTCCAGAAACACCATCACGAATTCATGGGACCGCCCCGGTTCAGCCATCCAGACCACTTGCTTGTTGTGTTTTTCCCGCTGGTGCACAACTTGCAGCCGACAATACTTCTGGTAAAAATCGACACACCGGGAAAGGTTTTCAACGTGCAGGGCAATATGAGTCAATCTAGGCGTCATCATGCAGGCGGGCTCCCTAATCAGTATCCGCTCAAACTGTTACCACGGTATCGGTCCAAGCCAAGTCTCGTTCCTGTAGTTTAGTGTGTTTTTTGATTCCTTCATTTCGGCCAACATTAACCGCGACCCTGGCCTGTCTGCTGATGCGACATCCCTGCGCCCGAATAGCCACAAGAAACTGCTGTAGATCCCCGTCTGATCAAGGTCGGCTGGCTGTTACCAGCAAAGAAATGGGGGCTGCAGTATTTATATGGTACTATAGTGGTGCTATATAAATACTGCAGAACTGGAAAGGAAAGATGCTGGATGCTGCGAATAAGCAAATTGACCGATTATGGCACGGTGATTCTGGCACAGATGGCAAGGGAGCCGTCCAGAACCTACAGTGCGGCCAGTCTGGCCCAGACAATTAAGCTACCGCTTAGTACTGTCCGTAAACTGCTGAAACTATTGAGCCGTAATGGATTATTAATCTCCTGTCGCGGCAAGCAGGGCGGTTATCGGTTGGCTAAGCCCCCCCAGCAGATTTCGTTGGCTAAGGTGATCGACGTGCTCGAAGGGCCTGTCGCTGTCACTGAATGCAGTCAGCGGAGCGGGATTTGCAAACTGGAAGCCCATTGCGCCATCCGACGGCAGTGGCAAGGGGTGAATGGGGTGATTTACCAAGCCCTGGAACGGCTCAGTCTGGATTCCTTGCTCAATACGCCCGAAGCCAGTGGAATGCTCGGCATGAAGCTCTAAACCCTCGAGCTGCCAAACAAAAAAGGGGGGGGAGGTATGCACAATGGCCACAAC
>SDWN01000450.1 GCA_004195305.1 Neptunomonas sp.
CCTGCAGGTTTCACCCTATATCAGCGCCTCTGAAGGGCACTACATCGGTGACAGCGTCGTTCTCAAATTACTGAAGAATTTCCCCTCCATCGGTCATGTTATCTTTCACATCGATACCGAGGATGATGATGAAACCCTAGTCTGCCAGCTTCTGCCGCTGCGCTCTGAGGTTACCCAAGTGATTGATGCGGCTCTACAGACGCTCGCACCTGAACTGCAGCGCAGCCGGCTCAATCTGTACTACCTCGAAGGCAGAATCGAAGCGGATCTGTTTGTCGAAGCCACGGCTAACAGCGAGGTGCTTGGTAGCCATGAACACCACCAGGCCCTGAGCGAACAGTTGAATAAACGTCTGACCGGCAACAACTGGTTTCATAAGCTAAGCCTCTGGCGCGCACACTGAGGCACGCCCCTTGAACACGCGCTCTTTTATAGTGGGCCGCTACCGCAGCCCTTGCGCTGGCACTCACTGCGCCATGCTTACGGTCCTCCGCGAAACAGGCTAACCATGATTGAAATTATCTACGCTGACGAGCAGGTTGTCGTCGCCAACAAACCCCACGATCTGCTCTCGGTTCCCGGTCGGGGACCCGACAACCAGGACTGCCTGCTGCATCGGCTGCAACCCCGGTACCCGACCGTGCGTATCGTCCATCGACTCGACTGCGCCACCTCCGGGGTCATGGTGCTGGCGCTGGATGCCGCCAGTCATCGTGAACTAAGCCGCCAGTTTCACGATCGCGAGACCAGCAAACGCTATATCGCTGTTATTGCGGGTGTTGTGGCGCAATCCAGTGGTTCGGTTGAACTGCCGGTGCGCTGTGATTGGGAAAATCGCCCCAAACAGATAGTCGATCACGAACAGGGCAAGCACGCACTGACCCATTACCGGGTACTCGAGCAGCTTAAAGACCGAACCCGGGTTGAGCTAACGCCGATTACCGGGCGTTCGCACCAGCTGCGGGTGCATATGCAGGCCTTAGGCCACCCGATCCTTGGCGACCGCTTCTACGCCGACGCCAGCGCCTTAGCCCTGGCAGATCGACTGCAACTGCACGCCGAGCAACTGGGTTTCAACCACCCGCTCAGCCAACGTCCTCTGTGCGTCGAAGCCCCCTGCCCCTTTTAAGCCCACAAATCGATCAAAACAGTGGTCACAGCCAACAGTTTTGCTAGAATCGTCGCTCTAGAAACGGGCTCAATTATTCGCCGTTCCGGTGCCCCAGGGCATGAGTGTTTTCTAGAATTCCCATATTCCGTTCGTAGCTATTCAGGACAGTGTAATGAGTCTTGCTGACAAGGTATTAGCCGTCAATAACGATCTACCGATCCGCACTGACAGCCCCGTTCACAGTGGTAAAGTTCGCTCCGTCTACTGGCTTACCGAAGCCGACAGCCGCCGCCTTATTGCAGAGAAAGGCTATGATGTGGCGGCTGACGCCCCACTGGCGATCATGGTCATCAGCGACCGGATCTCTGCGTTTGATTGCATCTGGCACGGCGAAGGCGGCATGCGTGGCGTCCCCGGCAAAGGGGCGGCACTCAACGCGATCTCCAACCACTGGTTCAAGCTGTTCCGCGAGCAGGGACTGGCTGACAGTCACATCCTCGACATCCCCCATCCCTTTGTATGGATCGTGCAGAAAGCCAAACCGGTGATGATCGAAGCGATCTGCCGCCAGTATATCACCGGCTCCATGTGGCGCGCCTACACTAAGGGCGAGCGTGATTTCTGCGGTATCGAAATCGCCGAAGGGCTACAGCGCGACCAGAAACTTCCGGAGCTGCTGATCACCCCCTCCACCAAAGGGATCCTTAAGGGCATCCCCGGGGTCGCGGAGGTTGACGACGTCAACATCACCCGCGCTGATATCGACGCCAATTTTGAAGCCTTCAACTTTCACAGCGCTACAGATATCGATCAGTACGAAAAGCTGCTCAAAGAGGGTTTCGAGGTAATCAGCAATGAACTGGCCAAGCTGGACCAGGTGTTCGTTGATACCAAGTTTGAGTTTGGTTATGTCCGCGACAGTCAGGGTCAGCAAAAACTGATCTATATGGATGAGGTCGGTACGCCCGATTCCTCACGCATCTGGGACGGTCCTGAATACCGTAACGGCAAGGTGGTTGAGAACTCGAAAGAGGGCTTCCGCCAGCTGCTGCTGAATCACTTCCCTGATCCCGATATCCTGCTCAACAAGGATCGCATGGATGAACGCCAGGCACTGGCCCGCGATAATGCGCTGCCCGAATCGGTGTTGATGGATGTCTCCAGAACCTATGTCGGGATCGCCGAGAAGATCACCGGGCAAACGTTAGTCCTGTCCGACAATCCGAAAGCGGAGATCATCGAGATCCTGCGCGAGCAGTACGGTTTGATCGACTGATCTATACGCTGCAGGTGCGGGCTTTGGGCGGGGCTGTGTCCCGCTCTTTTAGCCCGCTCTTTTTTTTTGGCTATGTATGAATTAGCTGTTGCGACCCGAACGACTCCCCTGCCGGTTATGCGACCGAGCGATCATGCCGGTTGCATCTCTGCCATCGCCAAGAGCGGTCCTGAGCGATTATCCTGGATAGCTGTAGGGCGTCAATAAGCGAAGCGCATTGCGCCGGATGATCTTTGCCGCAATACGGATGTCATGCCTGATTATCGACGCGCTTGGCAGCCAGGCGGCACCTATTTCTTT
>SDWN01000458.1 GCA_004195305.1 Neptunomonas sp.
ATAATGGCGTCGGTTCCGAGTAGCGCCCGGGCATGGGCCAGGTTGCTGTCGCCCTGGCCTAGATGCACCCCTGCAGCACCGCTTGCCAGCGCCAGTTGCGGGTCATCGTTAATGATGAGCGGGCATTCGAAGCGCTTGCAGAGTGCGACCAGAGCGCGTGCCTGGCGCAGCTGTGCAGCGCTGTCACTGGATTTATCCCGGTACTGGATTATCCTGGCGCCCCCCCGCAGGGCGGCGCTGACTTTGGCGATCAGGATGTGCTCGGGAGTGAGCCTGGCGTCGGTGATGGCGTAAAGTCCGTGTAGCATTAGCCGCTCTTCGTGTGCATGTAATGGTGGTTGATGGTGTTGCGCAATAGCAGTCCGGTCGGCGCGCCCTCATGGTTTAAGACACAGAGGGCATCGAAGTTATGCTGGTTGAGCGTCACCAGAGCCTCTTGGAGTGAGGCTTGGATTGATATCTTGGCCAGGTCTTGGCGCTGTGCGGGGATAGCCATCAGATCGATAGGCTTTGCCGGCTTGTCTTCGGCCGGGGTGGGCAGTTGCTGCAAATAGAGTAATAGATCGGCGCGAGCCAGACAGGCTTTAGGTTGGCCTTCATGGAGGAGGATAATCCATTCACCCTCGGTCGTGGCCAGTTTCTGGGCTTGCGATGCCTCTATATAACGCGGGCTGAGGGGTGGGTTTTTAAGCATCAGGGCGAAGACGGAGGTCTGCTCAAGAAAACGCGCCAGCGGTGCGCGGCGCCAATCCAGGCCACGGCTTAGTAGCATCGCTTGAAATACCGAACCGTGCCGGAAGCAGTAGCGATGGGTCAGGGTAGCGGAGATAATCGCCAGCGCGCCGGGGAATATAATATTAGCGTTAAGGGTCAGTTCCAGCATCGCCAGTAACGCGGCTAGCGGGGCTTGCAGGGTTGCGGCCATCATCGCACCCATGCCCAGCATGGCATAAAACCCGACCTCTGAAACCGGCGTACCCGCTGCCGCGATACCGAGGGTCCCGATTGCGGCGCCTGCTGCGGCGCCAATGAACAATGTCGGACCGATCAGTCCCATCGGCACCCCAAGGCCGATCGCGATGGCTGTTATCAGCAGCTTTACTGTAGCCAGTATAAGCAGAAATCCTAGTGTCCCCTGGCCAGATAAAATTTGATTAACCGTGTCATAACCGATGCCCATAATCTCGGGCAGAAACAGCGCGGTCACGCCGGTGGCGACCCCTGCAATCTGCAAGCGAATGAACAGCGAGGGTTTTTGCCAGCGGGAAATGCTCACCATGAGTTTGCTGAAGAGTATCGCTAGCAGGCCGACTGCGATCCCGAGGAGGATAATAAAAGGCACCTCTTGCAGGGTCTGGATATGAAGGGCTGGGACATCAAAGACGATGTGCTTGCCTAGCGCAAGCTGCAAAACCAGGGTGGCGGTGATGGCTGCGATCATCACCGGAATGAACCCTGCGACGGTGTACTCCAGCATGACCACCTCCATGGCGAAGATAATACCGGCGATGGGGGTGTTGAAGGCGGCTGCGATGGCCGCAGCGGTGCCACAGCCGACCAGGGTGCGCAAACTGTTATTGGGCAGGCGTAGCTGCTGCCCCAGTAAGCTGGATGCGGCGGCACCCATGTGTACGGCCGGGCCCTCTCGTCCTCCAGAGTGACCGCTGAGCAGGCTGATGCTGGCTGTGAAGAATTGAACAACCAGGTTCGACAGAGGCATCCGTCCCTGGTGGTAGCTCAGGCGTTCTAGCACGTGGACGATGCCTACTTTTGCGGAGGGGGCAAAGCGCCATAGCAGTATCCCGATGAGCAGGCTACCCAGGATCGGCAATAGCAGGCGTAGCCAGGGGGCTAGCGCTTCGAAATTTTCCGGATTGGCATCGGCCAGTGTCTGTTGCAGTGGCCAGGTGATTGCGTAGTGAAATGCCAGCATGATCAGCCCGGTGAGCAGTCCCGACAGCAGTCCGATCAGTAACCATTGCGGGAGTGCGTTGGTGTCGCCGAGCCGAAGCCGAAAGTGGTTGAGGCCGAGCGAATTCATGCCCATCAGTGCCGTGATCCTCGTGTTGTTAAGGATTAAATAGAGGCGGCGGGTTACATGGCCGCTTTAGGTTTGTGCTCAGGCGTCATATTATACGGTCTTTATCTATGTATAAACTCTGGGGTATAGAAGGCATGGCAACGATCAAGGTAGGTATCGTCGGTGGAACGGGTTATACCGGTGTGGAGTTGTTGCGCTTACTGGCTCGGCACCCGCAGGTTGAGGTGACGGAGATCACGTCACGTGCCGAAGCGGGTCGATCCGTATCCGAGTTGTATCCCAATCTGCGCGGGTATTTCGACCTGGCATTCACGGTACCCGATATTGATGCCTTATCACGCTGTGATCTGGTGTTTTTTGCCACGCCCAACGGGATTGCGATGCAGCAGGTCCCTGAGCTGCTGGCGCGTGGTGTTCGGGTGATCGACCTGGCAGCTGATTTCCGGATTAAAGATATTGAGCTCTGGTCGAAGTGGTACGGTATGGAGCATGCCTGCCCGGATGCGGTGGCCGAGGCTGTGTACGGTTTGCCAGAAATGAACCGTGAGCAGATCCGTGCGGCGCGTCTGGTCGCTAACCCCGGATGTTATCCTCTGTCTCTTATACACATCT
>SDWN01000692.1 GCA_004195305.1 Neptunomonas sp.
GGTCTTGGACAGCTCACAAATACCCGGCAAGCGGCTTTGCAGCACTTCTTCACCCAGATGATCAAGCTTCAGGTAAACGTGATCTCCGTCAGGCCCACAACCACGCCCCTCCAGAATCTCCAGCACCATCGAACGCGCAACCACATCTCGGCCGGCAAGATCTTTGGCATTAGGCGCATAACGCTCCATAAAGCGCTCACCATCCTTGTTAACCAGATAACCACCCTCACCGCGACAGCCTTCTGTAACCAGCACACCCGCACCAGCGATACCGGTCGGATGGAACTGCCACATCTCGATGTCCTGAACCGGGAAGCCGGAACGCAGCGCCATGCCAACACCGTCGCCGGTATTGATCAGCGCATTGGTGGTGGACTGGAAGATACGACCCGCACCGCCAGTTGCCAGCACAGTCGCCAGCGCCTTAATGTAAACGGTTTCACCAGTTTCAATGCAGATAGCGATAACACCAACAACTACACCGGCACTATTTTTCACCAGATCAGTCGCGTACCACTCGTTAAAGAACGTAGTACCGGCTTTCAGGTTCGCTTGATACAACGTGTGCAGCAACGCATGACCGGTACGGTCGGCGGCAGCACAGGTGCGAGCAGCCTGACCGCCCTCACCAAAATTCTTAGACTGCCCCCCGAAAGGACGCTGATAAATACGCCCCGCTTCGGTACGAGAGAACGGCATACCCATGTGATCCAGCTCAAAAACGGCCTGTGGACCCACACTACACATGTACTCAATCGCATCCTGGTCGCCGATATAATCGGATCCCTTGACGGTATCGTACATATGCCAACGCCAATCATCATCGGGATCTGCACTGGCGATCGCGCAGGTGATACCACCCTGCGCAGACACCGTATGCGAACGCGTTGGGAAAACTTTTGACACACAAGCGGTCTTCAAGCCTGACTGCGCCAATTGAAGCGCGGCACGCATACCTGCGCCACCACCACCGATTACGATAGCATCATAGCTAAGCGTACGAATATTAGACATTACTTATAATCCCCACAATACCTGAACGCCCCACACCAGATAACTGAACATCGCTGCTCCACAGATCACCTGGAACAGAAACCGAGGTCCGGCTGGCTTAATGTAGTCAGTGGACACACTCCACAAACCAATCCATGCGTGAGCACCCAGCGACAACAGCGCCATCAGTGTAAACACACGCACCCAAGTCTGACTAAACAGGTCACTCCACTGCTCGTAGGTCAGACCGGCATTGGTTAACAGATAAAAAAGGATAAATACGGTATAGACCAGCAATACGACTGCCGTAGCACGCTGAATCATCCAGTCATACAGACCACTTCGGCCAAAACTTGTAATAGTGGTTACCATATCCATATCCCCGCAAGCAACGTTGAAACAACACCGGCAACTAAGGTGGCTTTAGCGATCAGCATGCCGCTCTCCAATTCTTCACAGTAACCGCAATCCATAATCAGATGCTTAATACCGGCAAAGAAATGATAAAGCAGTGCTGACACCAAGCCCCAGGCAACAAGTTTCGCGAAGAAACTATTGCTAAGCATATCGGCAACGGCATCAAACCCCTGTTGGGAACTCAGCGACAGATCGAAAGCGAACAGCATAAAGGCGACCCCAATAAACAGGATGATGCCGGTAACGCGGTGCAATATCGAAGTGATCGCAGGTAGAGGTTGTTTTATCGTACGTAAATCTAAATTTACAGGTCTGGTTTTATTCACGGCTCTAATTGACACTCACATAAGCCCACTGAAGGGGCGATTAGAAGGACGTGCTAGCTCAAAAGCCGAGGATAAAATCGAGTTAAAAACCCTGCCCTACCCTCAACTTCGGGACGAGAGTATACCTTCAGAAAGACGCTAAAACAATTCAGCAGGAACTAGACCAAAGGCATAAAAAGATCCAGACCAAGCCATAAATGACTTCTGACAGAGTGCTGCATCCGCAACCAACAAACCCGAACCCAACCACAAAAACCTTATGCTGCATTGCAAAAGTTGGACTTTGGGAGCAATTGACTTTGGCGCCGATCTCCCTATAGTGACCTCTCTCTGCAGCGAGCCAGCGCGTCCAAAATCAGCTCTGCTGTAGCATAAATTACGGCAAAAGCCACAATATTCAGTAATCACAGGAGCCGCCATGAGTGACAAAAAAGCGTATCTAAAGTTGGTTGTCGACGGTATCGAAGAAACCATTGAACTGCCCGTCCTACACGGCACCGAAGGTCCAGACGTAGTAGACGTCAGAGGACTCGTCGGCAAAGGACTTTTCACCTACGACCCCGGCTTTATGTCTACCGCAGCCTGCGAGTCTGCTATCACCTTTATCGATGGCGGCAAGGGCGTACTACTACACGGCGGCTACCCGATTGAACAGTTGGCCGAAAAATCAGACTACATGGAAGTCTGCTATCTGCTGTTAAATGGCGAGCTACCTACCGCCGAGCAGAAGGAAAAATTTGTAAGCACTATCAGCAACCACACTATGGTGCATGAGCAACTGGGGTCGTTTTATCGCGGTTTCCGCCGTGATGCCCACCCAATGGCGATCATGTGCGGTGTCGTTGGTGCCCTTTCTGCGTTTTATCATGACTCGCTGGATATCAATGATGCACACCACCGTGAAGTCTGCGCCTACCGACTGATTGCAAAAATGCCCACCATGGCGG
>SDWN01000542.1 GCA_004195305.1 Neptunomonas sp.
GTTGTATCCAGCTACGGACAATCCAGTTCGCCAGGCAACGAGCAGAGAAACTACTGGCACTCGTCGATGGCCGATATGAAAGGCAGCCGTAATTTAATGGGCATTAAAAATCCAGCTATCGACCGCCTGATCGACCTGGTGATCGCAGCACCCGATCGGGAGCAGCTGGTGCTCCGCACCCGGGCGCTGGACCGGGTACTGCAGTGGAATCATTACCTGATTCCGCAGTTTCATATCAGCAGCTACCGGGTTGCGTACTGGGATAAGTTTGGCATGCCTGAAACCCGCCCCCAATACGCTCTGGGGTTCGATAGCTGGTGGCTTAAATCCGCGCCGAATGCAGGCAAAGGGAACGCCAGCCACTGATGGGCGCTTACATACTGCGTCGTTTGCTACTGATTATTCCGACTCTGCTCGGCATTCTGACCATCAACTTCATCATTATCCAGGCCGCTCCCGGCGGCCCGGTTGAGCAAACCCTGGCACACCTACAGGGTCTCGGCATTGATGCCAGCAGCCGGATCGGCAGCGCGCTGCAAACCGATATGGCCGCATCGATTGCCAGCGGCGAAGGCAGCGGATACCGGGGCGCACAGGGGCTTGACCCGCAGCTGATCGCCGATATCGAAAAGCTTTACGGCTTTGACAAACCGGCCCCCGAGCGCTTCCTACTAATGCTCAAAAACTACCTGATGTTTGATTTTGGCAATAGCTTTTTCAGCGACAAACCGGTGATCGACCTGATTATAGAGAAGCTTCCGGTGTCGATCTCGCTCGGCCTCTGGGCCACACTGATCACCTATCTGGTATCGATTCCGCTGGGAATCAAGAAAGCGGTGCGTGATGGCACCCCGTTCGATGTCTGGAGCAGCAGCGCCATCATCGTCGGTTATGCGATCCCCAACTTCCTGTTCGCCATCCTGCTGATCGTGCTCTTTGCCGGGGGCACCTACCTCGACTGGTTTCCATTGCGCGGACTGACCTCGCCCAACTTCGAGCAACTGAGTTTCTGGGGCAAGATTGGCGACTACTTCTGGCACATCACCCTGCCGGTATTCGCCTCGGTGATCTCCAGTTTTGCAACCCTGACCATGCTCACCAAAAATTCCTTTCTGGACGAGATTAACAAGCAGTATGTGCTCACCGCCCGCGCTAAAGGGCTGACTGAGAACCGGGTCCTGTACGGCCATGTATTCCGCAACGCGATGCTGCTCATCATCGCGGGCATGCCCGCGGCACTGATCAGCATATTCTTTACCGGTTCAATGCTGATCGAGGTGATCTTCTCTCTGGACGGCCTCGGCCTACTGGGTTATGAGGCGGTCATTAATCGGGACTATCCTGTCATTTTCGGCACCCTGTATATATTTACATTAATCGGTCTGCTGCTAAAGCTGGTCTCGGATATCACTTATGTGCTGGTTGATCCACGGATCGATTTCGAAAGCAGGGAGAGCTGATCTTGACGGTCATCAACAAACAGCTGATATCTGGCCCTGTCATTTTCGGCACCCTTCTCTCTAATACCCCCTTTACATTAATCGGTCTGCTGCTAAAGCTGGTCTCGACTATCACCTATGTACTAGCCACCTATGTGCTGGTTGATCCACGGATTGATTTTGCGAGCAGGGAGAACTGAACATGTTTTCCATAGCCCGCGGACTCAACCGGATCCAACTTAGCCCCATCAAGCTTAGCCCCATCAACCAACGCCGACTCGCGCGCTTCAAACAGAACCGCCGGGGTTACTGGTCACTTTGGCTGCTCAGCGGGCTATTCGTGCTCTCATTAGGTGCAGAGCTGATCGCCAACGAACGCCCCCTGCTGGTCAGCCATCAGCAGCAGCTGTACTGGACCCTGTGGAACGACTACTCCGAAGTCACCTTTGGCGGTGAGTTTGATACCCTGGCCGATTTTAAAGACCCCTATATTCAGGAACTGATCGACGCCGACGGCGAGGGCTGGATCCTCTGGCCGTTAATCCGCTACCGCTACGACAGCATCAACTACGACCTGTCGCAACCCGCACCCTCGCCACCCTCGACTGAAAACTGGCTCGGCACCGACGACCAGGGCCGGGATGTGCTGGCACGGGTGATCTACGGTTTTAGGATCTCGATGCTGTTCGCACTGATCCTGACCGTGGCCAGTTCTGTCATTGGCGTCATCGCCGGCGCGGTACAGGGCTATTACGGTGGCAAGGTCGACCTGATCTTCCAGCGTTTTATCGAGATCTGGTCGGGGCTGCCGGTGCTGTTCCTGCTGATTATTCTGGCCAGCATCGTCGAACCCAACTTCTGGTGGCTGCTGGGGATCATGCTGCTGTTCTCCTGGATGCAGCTGGTCGATGTGGTTCGGGCGGAGTTTCTGCGCGGCCGCAACCTGGAATATGTTCGCGCCGCCCGTGCACTGGGGCTTAGCAACCACCTGATCATGTTCCGCCATATTCTGCCCAACGCGATGGTCGCCACCCTGACCTTTATGCCGTTTATTTTTAATGGTTCGGTGGTCACCCTCACCGCCCTTGATTTCCTTGGCTTCGGTCTGCCTCCCGGCTCCCCCTCGCTGGGCGAGCTGGTCGCGCAGGGCAAAAGCAACCTGCACGCCCCCTGGCTCGGCATAACCGCCTTTATGGTGCTCTCGATCATGCTGACGCTGCTGATCT
>SDWN01000549.1 GCA_004195305.1 Neptunomonas sp.
GAACGCAAACGCCTGTTCGACCTGCCCCGCTCCAGCTGGGCGAACTACGACAGCAGCCTCATCTCCAAAGGTGGAGGCATTTTCAGCCGTAGCGCCAAATCGATCAAGCTCAGCCCGGAGATCCGCAAAGCGCTCGGAATCAGCGCCAGCGCCCTGCCCCCCTCTGAGCTGATCCAGGCCATCCTTCGGGCACCGGTAGATCTGTTCTGGAACGGCGGCATCGGCACCTATGTCAAAGCCAGCACAGAAACCCATGCACAGGTGGGTGATCGCGCCAACGACAGCCTGCGCATCGATGCCAGCGAGCTGCAGGCGGCCGTCGTAGGCGAAGGCGGCAATCTGGGCCTGACCCAGCAAGCAAGGATCGAGCTTTCGCGCCTCGGCCATCTGATCAATACCGATGCGATCGACAACTCCGGTGGTGTCGACAGCTCGGATCATGAGGTCAATATCAAGATTCTGGTTGATGCGGTAGTGAGCAATGGCGACCTGACCCTCAAGCACCGCAATCAGCTCCTGGCCAGCATGACCGACGAGGTGGCGCAGCTGGTGCTCAACCACAATCGGCTCCAGAGTCATATTCTCAGCCTCTGTGTGCACCAGGCGCCGCGACTGGTCAACGACCATCGCCACCTGGTCTCGACCCTGGAACAGGAGGGGCGGATCAAGCGCAAACTCGATCACCTGCCCGACGACGCCAGCTTCAAAGAGATGGCTAAAAATGCTCAGGGGCTGACCCGCCCCGAGATCGCGGTATTACTCTCCTACAGCAAGCTGCGCCTGTTTGACCTGCTGATGCAGGAGCAGGCGGCCAATGACCCCTATCTGGCGCAGCTGTTACCGGCGTATTTCCCGCTGCCGCTGCAGGCGCGTTTTGCCACAGAGCTGGCCCAGCATCCGCTGCGGGCAGAGATCATCTGCACCCAGCTGACCAACCTGGTGGGTAATCGGATGGGCTCAACCTTCTGTCATTATGTACAGCAGGAAACCAACAGTAGCATGCTGGAAATTATCCGCGCCTACAGCATCGCCAAGCAGGTGCTGGGGATAGATGCGCTCTGGTCGGAACTGGACGTACTCGGGCTCAGCATCGAGGATGGGGTTCAGCGTGAGCTGTATATAGAGCTTCAGGATGTGCTGGAGAAGGCCACCCTGTGGCTACTGCGCAACCACCCCGGGGCGCTGCAGATCGAGGCGCTGATCGACAGATACCAAACGGGGATTGAGACGCTTAAAATCAACCTTGTTGACTCACTCGACAGCACCGGTCAACAGCTCAGGCAGGCACGTCTTGATCACCACGCAGAACAGGGAATCCATGCCGAATTGGCACAATCGCTGGTCGCCCTGCGCTACCTGTACCAGGGGCTGGATGTGATCCGGGTGGCGCAGCAGCAAAAACAGCCTGCAGAACGCGCCGCCGCAGTTTATTATGCCCTGGATACCCTGCTCCAGCGGCCCTGGCTACGACAGCAGGTGAGCCAGCTGCCCGAAACCGATCTATGGCAGCGCAAGGCGCGAGCGGCGCTGGCGAATGAGCTGGACCAGCTCCTGGCGGCGGCAACCGCCCGCCTGCTGGCAGACACTCAGGCTGATGCCGAGTTGCCGCAACGGCTACAGCAGTGGCAGCGACTGAATGAAGCCACCCTTAAGCGGTGTCAGAAAACGTTGCTTGAGATTCGCTCGGCAGGCGAGCTGAATCTGGCCATGCTGTCTGTGGCAGTGCGAGAGATAAGCGCCTTAACATCCTGATAATAATTCGATAGCGGCGCTAACTTGCGCCAAATGATAATCACTAGAGAGACAACGATGAGCAAGCAAGATGTAACCCGCAGCACCTTCGACCAGGTCATGGTCCCCAACTATGCGCCCCAGGCGATTATCCCGGTACGCGGCGCGGGTTCACGGGTTTGGGATCAGCAAGGCAATGAATATATAGATTTTGCCGGCGGTATCGCGGTTAACGCACTGGGGCACTGCCACCCGCGTCTGGTCGAGACACTAAAACAGCAAGCCGATCAGCTGTGGCATCTGAGCAACGTCTACACCAACGAGCCAGCCTTGCGCCTGGCCCGTCAGCTAACCGAAAAAACCTTTGCTGACCGGGTGTTTTTTTGCAACTCCGGGGCCGAAGCCAACGAAGCGGCGTTTAAGCTGGCGCGTAAGTACGGCTTTGACAATTTCGGGCCCGAAAAGAACGAAATCATCAGCTTTACCCAATCCTTCCACGGCCGCACCCTGTTTACTGTGACGGTGGGCGGCCAGCCGAAGTACCGGGAGGGGTTTGAACCGGTTCCGGGCGGCATAACCCACGTCCCCTTTAACGATCTGGATGCGCTTAAGGCGGCAATCTCGGACAGGACCTGTGCGGTGGTTATGGAACCGATCCAGGGCGAAGGCGGCATCATCGCGGCTGACCCGGTTTTTGCGCGCGGTGTGCGTGAACTCTGCGACCAGCACAACGCGCTGCTGGTGTTTGACGAGATCCAGACTGGGGTTGGCCGTACCGGCGATCTGTATGCCTACATGGGCCTGGGTGTCATCCCGGATGTACTGACCAGCGCCAAGGCACTGGGCGGCGGTTTCCCTATCGGCGCCATGCTGGCCACCGCCAAAGCCGCACAGAGTTTGGGCTTTGGCACCCACGGCAGCACCTACGGCGG
>SDWN01000780.1 GCA_004195305.1 Neptunomonas sp.
TTGCGATCCAGGTGCAGTTCCGAGTTACCGGTACCTTTAAACTCTTCGAAGATCACCTCGTCCATTTTTGATCCGGTGTCCACCAACGCAGTGGCGATGATCGTCAGGCTACCGCCCTCTTCGATATTACGCGCAGCACCAAAGAAACGCTTAGGCCGCTCCAACGCATGGGCATCAACACCACCGGTCAGGACCTTGCCCGAGGAAGGGATCACGGTGTTGTAGGCGCGCGCCAGACGGGTAATAGAATCGAGCAGGATCACCACATCCTTTTTATGCTCAACCAGCCGCTTGGCCTTTTCGAGCACCATCTCAGCCACCTGTACGTGACGCGCGGGTGGCTCATCGAAGGTACTGGCGACCACCTCACCGCGCACGGTGCGCTGCATCTCAGTCACCTCTTCCGGACGCTCATCGATCAGCAATACGATCATGTGGCATTCGGGGTTGTTGCGGGTAATCGAGTTGGCCACATTCTGCAGCATCAATGTCTTACCGGCCTTAGGCGGCGAAACAATCAGAGCCCGCTGGCCTTTCCCCATCGGGCAGATCAGATCGATGACACGCGCGGTAATATCTTCTGTACTGCCGTTGCCCAGCTCCATCCGCAAACGCTGTTGCGCGAACAGTGGAGTTAGATTTTCAAACAGAATTTTATTCTTGGCGTGCTCGGGACGATCGAAGTTAATCTGATCGACCTTGAGCATGGCAAAGTAACGCTCGCCATCCTTAGGAGGACGAATTTTACCCGAAATACTGTCGCCCTTGCGCAGATTGAAACGACGGATTTGACTGGGAGATACGTAGATATCATCAGGGCCGGCAAGGTAAGACCCTTCGGCTGAACGCAAGAATCCAAAGCCATCTTGGAGAATCTCCAATACGCCATCACCGTAGATATCCTCACCGCTTTTTGCGTGTTTTTTGAGGATAGCAAAGATAACGTCCTGTTTTCTTGAACGGGCTAGGTTATCCAACCCCATCTCGCTAGCAATACTGAGAAGGTCGGAAACTGATTTTAACTTTAGTTCGCTAAGATTCATAATTGATGATCATTAGAAGGCACACAGAAAGGTGCGGTATTGGCGGGAAGAAGGGGATCGGATTTAGGTGCAGCGCCGCTGTTGGCGGACTTGGCTTAACATTGTGGCCGGTAAAACCATTAAATGCAACATAGCCCGGCTAAGAGTGGGAATAAAAACGGGCTTTTGCAAGCCCGTTTCATTGTTACTATCAGATATTACTGTCGAGAAACGTAACCAACTGGGTCTTTGATAGCGCACCAACCTTGGTTGCCTCGACACTGCCACCTTTAAACAGCATCAGCGTCGGAATACCGCGAATGCCGAACTTAGGCGGCGTTTCGCTATTCTCATCGATATTGAGCTTACAGATCTTAAGCCGGCCGGCGTAATCGCTGGCGACCTCTTCCAGGATAGGAGCAATCATCTTGCAGGGGCCACACCATTCTGCCCAGTAATCGACCAGCACGGCACCTTCTGCCTTAAGCACGTCTTCATCAAAACTGGCGTCTGTTACATTGGTGATATTGTCGCTCATAATTCCTCCATTGAACTGACCACAAAAAAGTGCCGGAAGCTGGGTCAGCTAAAACCTTGTATTAATCGGGTCAAAATTGGCAGTGGGCAAACTGAATAATTCGGTAACCAGAGTGTCACATTGGCCTCTATTATGGGGGCTGCAGTTCAGGATTCAACCCCGTGCCGATCTTGTATCAATGTACGCAATCGGAGCCGGTATCTGTTGAACCGCGCCGCATCAGTTCAACCTCAACCCGATCGATCTGATAGCGGCTGTTACAAAACTGGCAATCCATCTCTATCCCACCCTGCTCATCAAGCATCTCCTCCAGCTCCGGATCTGACAGCGTGCGCAGCGCACCCAGGCAACGATCTTTGCTGCAATCACACTTAAAAACCAGTTCGCTAGGCTCATACACCCTAACGGTTTCCTCATGAAACAGTCGCACCAACAGCGTTTCGTTATCGAGTTCGAGCAACTCCTGGTCGCTTAGCGTAGCGCCCAGATGGGCGATTCGGTTCCAATTTTCGACATAATTTTCAGCCTGATCATTCGACGGCAAGGCCTGCAGCAGCATGCCCGCAGCATGCTGGCCATCGGCACAGAGCATAATCCGCGTTGCCAACTGTTCGGAATGGGCAAAGTATTGCTCTAAACACCGGGCCAAATCAGGCTGATCCAGCGACACCACACCTTGGTAACGCTTACCTTGATCGGGCTCAATCGTGATCACTAGCTGACCGTGACCGAGCAGCGTCAGCAGCGCTTCGCTATCGACCTCCCCATCAATCCGGGCGATGCCACGCAGGTGGTTTTGACGCGTACATTCGCTCATCAGCAACGACACCACACCGTCCCCCCGTGCCTGCAGACTCAGCCGACCTTCAAATTTAAGTGTCGAGCTAAGCAGCGCAACGGCCGCCAGCATCTCACCCAACAAGCGCCGCACGGGAGCGGGGTAGTCATGCCCATCCAGGGCCTGCTGATAGCTCTTATCCAGGCCGACCAGGACGCCGCGAACATCGGCATCATCAAAAATAAAACGCTGCAACCTGTCTCTTATACACATCT
>SDWN01000067.1 GCA_004195305.1 Neptunomonas sp.
ATACTAATGGGGGTGGCAGCACCGAGATTTGTTGCCGGGGACATTGCCGCTACATGACTGGCGTAGAGAATATAGGTCCCGGCGCTGGCAGCCCGGGCACCTTGAGGATAGACGTAGGTGATTACCGGAATCGGGGAGGCGATGATCTGTTTGATCAGGGTGCGCATCGACTTATCGAGTCCTCCCGGGGTATCCAGCTCGATAATCAACAGGTGGGCACCGGCCTCGGCCGCTTCAGAGAGGGTCCGGCCAACAAAATCGCTGCTGGCAGGGCCGATCCCACCGGCGAGTTTTAGGGTCCAGCCTTCGGGACCCGCGACCGGGATAGATTCCTGGGACAGGGCCGAAAAGCCCAGTAGCAGTAGAGCCAGGAGCGGGATAAGCTGCCGGAGATAGCGGCGAGTGGCGGCAGGAGCTTCAACCATAATCTGTCACGATAGGGGCGATGCTCTTAAGTATAGACGCTACTGAATCCTGATCCTGGGGGCTGGCCTCCGGCCCACGGGGTTACTGCTAGGAGGCTGACCGTTCAGTGCAGGCAGGGAGTTATTTGATTGTATTTAGGGAGCAGCTCCGTGAACTGTCCCACCGTGACCGGCCGACTGAATAAGTACCCCTGAGCTTCCTTGCACCCGCACTGCTTGAGAAATGCCAGCTGGTCACCGGTTTCCACACCTTCTGCGATCACCCCCATGTCGAGGTTTTTAGCCATCGTGCTGATGGTATGTGTCATGGTGGCATGGTTTTCTGAGGTGTTTACGTCGACGATGAAGGCACGGTCTATCTTCAATTTGTCGAAAGGGAAGCGCTGTAGATAGACCAGTGAAGAGTAGCCGGTGCCAAAATCATCCAGAGCCAGCCCTACTCCTAAACGCTTCAGCGCGGAAAGGGAGCGGATCATGGCCTCAGGATCTTTCATCATGGTACTTTCGGTCACCTCTATTTCGAGGTTGGCGGGCGGCAATTTACTGCGAGCGAGGGCGTTCTTGATTGTTTCCGCGATATCTTGATCTTCAAACTGACGTACCGATACATTGACCGCAACCACCAGTTCTGGATAACCGCCGATTTGCAGAGTACGGGCCAGGATGCAAGCTTGCTCCAGCACCCATTCGCCGATGGGCAGTATGCTCCCGGTTTCCTCCGCCAGTGAGATAAAACTGTCCGGTGAGATCAGTCCGCGTTCCGGATGGTGCCAGCGGAGGAGCGCCTCCATCCCGATGATGGTCCCTGTGTCGAGGTTCACCTGAGGTTGATAGTAGACCTCCATCTGATTACGTTTCAAGGATTGCCGCAGGTCGTTCTCCAGCTCCATGCGCAGTTGGACCTGTTCATTGAGCTCGGTGGTGAAGAAGCTAAAATGTGCCCCGCCCTGACCCTTGGCCTGATACATCGCCGCGTCGGCGTGGCTTAGTAAGTTTTCGAGCGTTTCCCCGTCCTGTGGCCAAAGTGTCGCACCGATGCTGCAACTGATCTGTAGCTCTTTCTCCTCGAGACTGATGGGGGCGGCGATGGACTCTGTGATTCGGCGGGCCACATCGGAGACGCCGGTGGCATGTTCGATATCTGCTAACAGGATGACAAACTCATCGCCACCATAGCGGCATACCGTGTCGCTCTCGCGTGCGATGGCTTGAAGGCGTTTGGCTACCTCCAGCAGGACTGCGTCTCCGGTATTATGTCCGAGACTGTCATTGATCACCTTGAAGCGATTGAGATCCAATATCAGCAAAGCGACCTGGCATCCGCATCGGCGGCTACGGCTGATCACTTGGTTGAAGCGATCGGCCAGCAGAGCCCGATTGGGCAGTCCCGTTAACGCATCGTGATAGGCCAGGTAGTTGAGCTGTTTCTCCAGCGTCTTGCGCTCGCTGATGTCGTGCTGGACGCTGATATAGTGGGTGACCTTTCCCTGTGCATTTTTGACCGGAGAGATTGAGGCCAGGACCCAATAGTGTTCGCCGTTTTTTCTCTGGTTGAGCAGCTCTCCCTCCCATACACCATCGGCCCTCCCTGCATCCCATATCTCCCGGCAGGTTTGTGGTACCGTTTCCCCGGGGCGGATAAATTTGATTTCTGTTCCTATAATCGAGATTTGCTGGTAGCCGGAGGTCAGCTCAAAACGGTGGTTGACGTACTCGGCAAGCCCATCGCTGTCGGTGATGATGATCGCGCTAACGCTTTGCTCCACGGCTTGGTGAAGCTTCTGCAGCTCCAGTTCAGCTTTTTCTCGCTGTTCTCGATCAAAAAGCAGGTTGGCCCTCATGGTCTCAAACCGCTTCTCGAGGCTACCAAACTCATCGTCTGAAAAAATGGGTATGGGTTGTTGAAAATTGCCGTCACCAATGGTGTCAGCGGCTTGCTCCAGGCGCCGAAGAGGGTGGAGGATGCGCCGATAGATGATCACACAGGTACCGAAAAACAGGACTCCGATCGATAAGGCGCTGCCCAGCAGGGTAAGGGCCGTGTGGTTGGCGTTTGCCTGTATCGAACTGATGCCTCTGTCGTTGTGCTGGCTAACCGCCTGTGACAGCGCCAGTATGGAATCGATGCTTCGCGTGGCTTCGGCAAACCAGTCCAGCGGGTCGATGGGATAGGCATTTTCGCGATGGCTGGCCAGTAATACCGACTTGCGCAGCTTTTCATAGCGGCC
>SDWN01000073.1 GCA_004195305.1 Neptunomonas sp.
GGCTTGGGCAGCACCTTAAGGCTGACTTCGGTGATCAGTCCCAGCGTTCCCATCGCACCGGCCTGCAGCCGGGAGACATCGTACCCGGCGACATTCTTCATCACCTGGCCGCCAAAGCGCAGATGCTCACCTTTGCCATTGAGCAGGCGTATCCCCAGCACCTGGTCTCGTACCGATCCGCACCAGGGACGAGCAGGGCCGGACAGGTTACAGGCCAGCGTGCCGCCAAGGGTCGAACGGCCGTTATAGTTTGGCGGTTCAAATGACAGTATCTGATTCTGTTCATCCAGTACCGCTTCTATATCACTCAGCGGGGTTCCCGCCCGGGCGGTCAGTACCAGTTCCACCGGCTGATAACTGACGATGCCGCGGTGCTCACCAACATTGAGCACGGAGCCGCCGACATCGCGTCCCAGAAATTCTTTACTGCCACCGCCGACGATCTTCAACGTAGAACCTTGCTGGCGTGCCGCGTTAATCTGATCCCGGAGCTGCGCACTTATATCAGCCATCTCAGTTAGCTCCTATGGATTGAGGTTCATGCGCAGTTTCAATTTCAGGCCCAGGAGCGCTATCGATAGAACGATACTCCTGACAGTTTTTCAGCGTCGGGATACCCTTACCGGGGTTGAGGGTCCCGACCGGATCGAAGGCTGCCTTAATTGCGTGAAACTGCAGCAACTCCTGTTCGTTGAACTGCACCGGCATCTGACGAATCTTTTCTATGCCGACGCCATGCTCACCGGTAATACAGCCGCCCACTTCGACGCAGAGTTCGAGTATTTTTGCACCAAACTCCTCGGTCTTGGCAAACTCGCCGGGAATATTGGCATCAAACAGAATCAGCGGGTGCAGATTGCCGTCACCGGCATGAAAAACGTTGGCCACCCGCAAGCCGTAGTGGTCAGACATTTTCTGCATTTCGGTTAAGACGTGCGCCAGCTGGCCCCGTGGAATGGTGCCGTCCATGCAGTAGTAATCCGGCGAAATACGCCCCACTGCCGGAAAAGCTGACTTTCGTCCTTTCCACAGCAACGCCCGCTCCGCTTCACTTTGAGAAGTGCGGACCGAGGTGGCACCGTATTCAGCAAACACCCGCTCAACCCGCTCGATATGTTCCTGTACCTCTTCCTCTGTGCCGTCCACTTCGCATAGCAGCAGCGCCTTGGCATCCTTGGGGTAGCCTGCCTGGGCAAAGTCCTCTGCGGCACTGATGGCATAGCTGTCCATCATCTCCAGTCCCGCGGGGATGATTCCTTGGGCAATAATCCCCCCGACAGAGTCACCGGCTTGCTTGACGTTATCAAACGCCGCCATCACCACCCGTGCTTTCTCCGCCGCAGGCAGCAGTTTGACGGTTACCTCGGTCACCACCCCCAACAACCCCTCGGATCCGGTCATCAACGCCAGCAGGTCCATGCCGCAACTATCCAGACCCTCGCTGCCGATCTCAATCCGGTCACCCTCGACGGTGATCACTTCCAGCTTGAGGATATTGTGGACGGTCAGGCCGTACTTCAGACAGTGCACCCCACCGGAGTTCTCCGCCACATTGCCGCCGATAGTGCAGGCGATCTGTGACGACGGGTCCGGTCCATAATAGAGACCGTGATGCGCCACCGCCTCGCTGATGGCCAAATTGCGCACCCCCGGCTGCAGCCTCGCAGTACGCGCCAAGGGGTCGATCTCAACAATCTGGGTGAATTTTGCCAATGACAATACCACCCCGTCAGCGTTTGGCATCGCACCGGCGCAGAGCCCGGTACCGGCCCCACGGGCGACCACCGGGATCTGATAACGATGACAAATCTTCATCACCTGCTGCACCTGCTCCACGGTCTCGGGCAAGACCACCAGCATCGGCATCTCGCAATACATCGACAAGCCATCACACTCATAAGGTTTCTGTGTTTCCTGGTCGCAAATGACATACTCCGGATCAATAAAACGGCGGAACAGCTCTGCCAGCTCCGCCTTTCCAGGTGGTCTCATATCGGTCATGACGATACTCCGAGTTAAAAGTGTGGTTAGGCCGCACCCTGCTTTTGTGTCCGCAAGAAATAGTCGATCCCCGCCTGAGCACAGGTCATATCCTGCTGCGGTGTACCCGAGCTAAGGCCGATGCCTCCGACAACTTCGCCGTCGACCAAAATAGGTAGGCCACCGCCGACAATACTCAGGCGCCCGCCCAGTGCGGTATGAATTCCAAAAGCCAGACTGCCCGGCACACAGGCTTGATTATATTCATGGGTGGATTTACGGGCGGCAGAGGCGGTAAAGGATTTATCCTGGGCGATAGTGACGCTGGTTACCTTACCACCATCCATGCGCTCGAACGCCACCAGGGTTCCGGATTCATCGGTGATCGCAATACACATGGCAATACCGATCTCATTCGCTTTTTCGCGTGCACCCCGAATCAAAACTTGTGCATCGGACTGGTCAAGACGGTTAATAGACAACATTAAGACTACTCCCTATAAGCGCAGTTTGTGCGATCCCTCACCACACAAACTGGCTACAACTGATCTTTACCATGGATTCAAATGCGCAGACTTCAGCTGGCGCAGAGCTCTTTTGCCTCTCGGCGCCTGGCGTGCAAGACCGGTTCGGTATAGCCGCTGGGCTGCTGCCGGGCCTTGAAAATG
>SDWN01000274.1 GCA_004195305.1 Neptunomonas sp.
AGATGTGTATAAGAGACAGATTCCAATCTGGCCCACACAACCCTGAATCAGACGGTCATTAAATGGGCCAATTTTTCGCGTTCTAATCTGTCTGACACCCAATTCAGCCAGTCGTCCCTAACCGCTACGAGTATGAACAACAGCAACCTTTCTCGTGCTGATTTGAGCAATACGATCCTACGCTGGGTAGATTTCAGTGGTGCAGACCTGAGTCATGCGGACCTGAGCGATGCGGATCTAGCCGCCGAACATGCGATCAAGAAAACATCGTTTAGCAACGCAAACCTGCAACAAGCCCGGTTCGATCGTTCTAATTTGAGCGGTGCTGACCTACGCAATGCTGATCTAACCGGTGCTAGCATGCTGCAGGCAACCTTAGACAATGCAGATTTGAGCGAAGCGACCTGGCATGACAGCTCTGTTTGCAGCTGGCCCTCAATAGGGCAGTGCATTACCGAGCAAGAGTCGTTAAAGGTGGTGATAGAGTTACAACAAGATGAGCAGATTATCGATCTGTTTCAATAATCCGAAAAACCAGCGCTACAGATAACGGCCTGCGCTGGCAACAATAAGCGTGGCCACTCCCAAGCTGGCGTTAATGACCACCAGTGTACGAATGAGCCCCATCAGGGTCCCTGCAAGTAGCAAGTTTTTGTCTTTAAGTGCCCGTTTTAATGCGGAATAAGGACGAAAAAACAGATATAGGAAAATACCCGCCATCAGCAGGAACAGCAGCAACATGGCATGAATGTGAATACCGGCCAGGGCGAAACCACCAAAAACCCGAAACAGCATCCACAGCCCGGTGCCAAGCAGCACCACTAACGCCCCCCACACCCCAACAAAGAACCGACTCAACACCGCGCACAACAGTGGCAACCGCTGTGGCGGTTCGAGCAGCTGGACTGCCGCTGGCCGCACCACCAACAGCATCACCAGCATGCCGCCGATCCAGTAGACTACCGCCAGCAGATGCAAGACGATCGCTACCAGCATCAGCCCTGGCGCTCCAGATCACGGACGATATTACGCATTGTTTTCCAGGTGGTTGTATCGATCGGCCCCGCATGCCGGTACCGAACGATCCCCTTAGCATCGACTATGAAGGTTTCTGGTGCCCCGTACACCCCCAGATTGAAGCCCAATGTTCCTTCGGAATCAAAGATAGTAAACAGATAAGGATTGTCGTACCGGCGCAGCCATTGCTTGGCTGCCTCGGCATCATCCTTATAGTTCAGTCCGATGATCGGAATATTGTCATCGCGGGCGATGCTGACCAGCTGCGGATGCTCGACCTTGCACGAAGGACACCAGGTGGCCCAGATATTGACCAGTACGGGACGTCCGGGCAGATCGACCTCAGTAAGGGTCCGCTCTGGATCATTCAACGCTGCCAGCGCAAAGGCGGGAAAGGGTTTGCCCACCAGAGCCGAAGGCAGCTCCCGGGGATCCATCGAGAGCCCCTTCCATAAAAACAGCCCCAACAACAGCGCTAACACAATCGGTACAAACAACAACACGCGACGTAAATTCATCTCTTACTACCCCTTAGTCACGCAACCTGTTTAGCTAGCTTTGAACGCTGACGCCGGTAACGTTTGTCCGTCGCTGCCAGCAGACCACCGATACCCATAAAGATGGCACCCAACCAGATCCAGCGCACAAATGGCTTAACCTGTATCCGCACCGCCCAGGAACCATCCTCCAACCGCTCACCCAGCGCCAGGTAGATATCGCGGAACAACCCAGGATCGATCGCAGCTTCCGTCATCGTTTGCTTGGCGACGTTGTAGAAACGCTTCTGAGGCAACAGCTCGGTATAGGCACGGCCATCGATCTGCAGCGTAAAGTGGCCTTCATCACTGACATAGTTAGGGCCAACAACCTTACGCATCTCATTGAAAGTAAAGCTGTAACCACTAATTTCAACGGTCTCGCCAACGGCCATGCGCAGATCGCGCTCGTCATTGTAGATGGTCACCATGGCGATACCAACGACCGTCACGCCAATCCCGATATGGGCGAACAGCATGCCATAATAGCTTCGCGACAATCCCTTCAGGGCTGCCATCTTGTCCGGCTTATTAGCCAGTTTCACAGACAGATCCTGCAGCGAAGCCAGAACCACCCACAGCAGCAAGCCGGCACCCAGGGCACCCCACCACTCCAGCGCCCCCTTGTACAGCAGGGGCGTAGCGATGCCGACAACGACACAGATCAGGGCAATAATCAGCAACGGCTTCCACATCCGCGAATCAGCCTGCTTCCAGCGCGTTAACATCCCGACCCCCATGAACAGGGTGAGAATACTCATAAAGGGCACAAAGAAGGCGTTGAAGTAGGGCGGCCCCACCGAGAGTTTGCCCAAATCCAGCGCATCGATAATCAATGGATACAGGGTACCGAGCAGCACCGTAATCGTCACCACGGTCAAAATAACGTTATTGACCAGGATCAAACTTTCCCGCGAGACCAGTTTAAAGTTCGACTCACTCTGTAAATTCGGCGCCTTAATCGCATACAGCAGTAACGAGCCACCGACCGTAATCGCCAACAACACCAGCACAAAGAAACCCCGGGTCGGATCCGTTGCAAACGCGTGCACCGATGTCAGCACGCCGGAACGGACCAGGAAGGTGCCTAACAAACTCAACGAAAATGCGAAGATGGCCAATAACAGCGTCCAGCTCTTGAACACGCCGCGTTTCTCGGTCGCCGCCAGCGAGTGCACCAGCGCGGTACCTACCAACCAGGGCATAAAGGAAGCGTTTTCAACCGGATCCCAGAACCACCAGCCGCCCCAACCGAGTTCGTAATAAGCCCACCAGCTACCCAGCGCGATACCTAGGGTAAGAAAGACCCAGGCCACATTGGTCCAGGGACGCGCCCAGCGCGCCCAGGCAGTATCCATCTTGCCACTCAGCAGCGCCGCGATAGCGAAAGCAAAAGCCACGGCAAAGCCAACATAACCCATATACAACATCGGCGGATGGATAATCAATCCAGGATCCTGCAGCAATGGGTTAAGATCTCCGCCATCAGCGGGAAAGTTCGGCAGATAGCGCACAAACGGGCTGGAGGTCAGCAACACAAACAGACCGAAACCGATCAGAATAATCCCCAGCACCGCCAGCACCCGCGCCAGAATATCTTCCGGCATGCCCTTGCTAAACAGGCTGACAGCGAAGGTCCAGGCGCTCAGAATCCATAACCAGAGCAACAACGAGCCCTCGTGGCCACCCCAGACCGCGCTCAGTTTGAACGCCAGCGGCAAGGCGCTATTGGAATGATTGGCGACATACTTCACCGAAAAATCATCACTCCAGAACGAATAAAATAAACAGATAAAACTGATCGTCAACAGGGTAAACACACCGTTGGCCAGAGGCCGGGCGTAGCTCATCATCTGCATATTTCCAGAGGTTGCGCCCACCAGGGGCACGACCGCCAGGACCAAACTCAGACACAGCGACAGAATGAGTGTAAACGTACCAAATTCAGGGATCATCGGCCCTTAACCTCCGCTCTTCTGAGGAACAATATCGTCACCGCCAGCGGTTTTTCCGGCGGCGTCCAAGGCGAACTTAACCTCGGGTGGCATATACTCTTCATCATGCTTAGCCAGCACCTCTGTGGCCACAAACACACCCTCGGAGTTCATCGATCCCTGAGCAACGATACCCTGCCCCTCCCGAAACAGATCAGGCAGAATACCGGTGTATTCAACCTTGACATCGGATACATGGTCGGTAAGTCCAAATCGCACTTTAAGGTCGGTCTGATCGCGTACAACACTGCCATCGACGACCATGCCACCCGCACGGATTCGCTGACCGATGGGCGCTTCACCCGCGGCGATCTGGGTCGGGGTAAAAAACAGATTAATATTCTGGCTCAGTGCGTATAACGAAAGCCCGACAGCAACACTGACTGCGACCACGATGGCTACCACAAAGGCCATCCGTTTTTTTCGTTTAGGGTTCATTAGCACCTACCTCTGGATACGGAAAACATACTGAAGGAGATAACACTTAGTTGACCACCTCGCTGATAAGAATCTTGATTAGTTCGTCATTACCCGCCACCTTGACCGGACTCATAACACCCTGAATATCGCCGGGCTTGGCCCCCGGGGAACCCGAAAAACTGACCGTGGCGCGGACCTGCACCTGTTCGGCAGATGACAGTTTGACCATCGGCCCCATCGCCATCGAATCATCCAGGGTCACCATGGCTGGCAGATCACGCACCTGCAGCCGGGTTGCCGCCAGCGGCATCTTCGAACCGGTTACCGCCTGGGCATAAACGAAGACGGTTGTTTCGGGTGCAACAGTACCCTTGAGGGGGCTGTCTAGTTCAACCAATACTTTCAGCGATACGAGCGATTGCGCACTGTCGCTGCCGGGCTCAGTGGTCGCCGACGGAGTCGACTGCGGGCGATATACGATACCCTGCTGAGCCAGCTCCGACTTGGCCGCTGCAATCGCCTGCTGCAAGCCTTCACGGTTAACATTGGTGCGATCGCTAGCCACCAGCTGCTGCCAGAGATCGATCGCCTTGCTGAGCTGACCGGCGTTGTAAGCCGCCATGCCAAGCAGGCCGAGCGTCCCCGGATCCTGGGGATCCAACGCCAGAGCGCGATCAATAATCTGCTGCACTTCGGCGGTGATCTGACGATCATTCAGGTAATACAGCGCCTGTGCCTGCTGGCTGATGATCTCGGCGTGCTCGCCGACCAGCTCACCCACTTTGGTAAACGCCCCGTACGCATCCTGGTAACGCTGCAAAGTCAGGTAGGTGCGCCCCAGGGTAAACCAGCCTTGGGAGTTACCGGGCTCCGCCTCCAAACGCATTTTAAGCGCAGCAACCTGAGCATCAATGCCAGACAGATCATGGCCGGTATCCGGGTGCTGTGAAGCTGCCGTTTGGCGGGGCTGGTTTAACAAGTCACTGGAGCCCAGCTGCAGATAAAAATAGAACGACAGCAGCGGTATGATCAGGGTCATGACTAGCGGGATCCACACACTGAACGGCTGATCTGCAGTCGCGGCACGGGGTGTATCATCCACCTCCTGCAACAGGTTCCGCTCCAGCTCCAGGTGCAGGTCATCGAATGCAGCCTGATCCAGATTGCCCTCGACCAACTCCTGCTCCAACTCAGAGACACGCTGCTTAAAGATATCCACATTGAGCTGATTCCGGTCAATATCTGCAACGCAAACAGCCACCTCAGCCTTAGGTCTCAACCAGGGCCACCATACAAAGGCTAATGCTAGCCCTACCAACGCGACCAGTACTGGCCAGAAAAAAGTCATCATAGCTGTTTATTCACCAAAGAAGAGGAAGTGTCGTTCCTGTACTAACTGCATTCCTAGGACACTGAGATTTGCAAAAAGTTTAAATCCGCTGCGCATTATACTGTTTTACGAAGATTTCAAAAGCACTCAAGGGCATCGGCTTGCTGTAGAAGAAGCCCTGTACGTAGTTACAACTAAGTGATTTCAGGAACGTTCTCTGCGCATCGGTCTCCACCCCTTCAGCAACCACCTCAAGCTTCAAACTGCGCGCCATCGCCACTATCGCTTGCACCAGCGCTGCGTCGCCTTTATCGTCCGGAAGACCCTTAACAAAGGCACGGTCAATTTTTAAAATATCGATCGGGAAGTGCTTCAAATAACTCAGCGAGGAATAACCGGTACCGAAATCATCCATCGATAACTTCACCCCCAAGGCACGCAACTGCCGCAATGCCGACAGTGACTGCTTGTCCTCCATCAGCATGCTTTCAGTAATTTCGATAACCAGACGCCCCGTATCCACCTGCGAGCCGACAATCACCGAGCACACCGTCTCGACACCTTCCGGACCCAGGCACTGCTTGGCAGACAGATTGACCGCGACCCGTATCGACAGATCCGCATCATCGTGCCACTGTTTGAGCTGCTCACACACCTGCGCCAACACCCAGCGCCCAATCGGCACGATCAAACCGGTCTCTTCCGCCAAAGGGATAAACCGCGCAGGTGATATCAGTCCCTGTTGCGGATGATGCCAACGAATAAGCGCCTCAGCCCCGGTCACTGCCTGGTTATGAAGGCTTACCAGCGGCTGATAATAAACCTCAAATTCCTGGTTAACGATCGCTTTACGCAGATCTCTTTCGAGCTGTGAGCGCACTTGGGCCTGCTGATTCATCTCATGCGTAAAAAAACAGTAGCTCGCGCCGCTGTTCTCTTTTGCCCGCCACATCGCCGCGTCTGCATGATGCAGCAAGCCGACGATATCTTCAGCATCAAGCGGGTAAAGCGCAACCCCGATACTGCTGCCCAGATAAGCCTCGCCCTTGTCCAGCTGAAAGGGCTTAGATAGCCGCTG
Source organism: Neptunomonas sp. (assembly GCA_004195305.1). Lineage (GTDB taxonomy): Bacteria > Pseudomonadota > Gammaproteobacteria > Pseudomonadales > Balneatricaceae > Motiliproteus. The sequence goes on from SDWN01000274.1 coordinate 6,376, forward strand.
ACCGATAGCTCCGGCAATATGCTCGGCGTCATGACTGGAGCGAATCTCCGGTAACAGAATCAGAAACTCATCGCCATTCAGCCGAGCCACAGTATCCGAATCACCCACGACCTCCACCAGGCGCTCCGCCGTGGCTTTGAGCAACGCATCGCCAGCGTCATGGCCGTAGGTATCATTGACCCATTTGAAACGATCCAAACCCAGATGCAGCACGGCCACCTCGGTACTTAATCGCTTGCTACGCGTCACCGCGGAGCGCAGCCGGTCCTGGGCCAGCATTCGATTAGGCTGCCCGGTCAAGGGATCGTAGTTGGCCTGCTGATACAACAGTTCCTCGGTCTCTTTACGCTTGGAAACATCGCTAAATACAGCCACATACTGCTCAACATCACCAAACTGATCCAACACTCGGACAATCGACAGCCACTCAGGGTAGATCTCGCCGTTTTTGCGCCGGTTCCAAATTTCGCCCTGCCAGTGGTTATAGGTCCGCAACGCCGCGTTCATCTCGGCATAGAACTGGGCATCATGATGACCGGAACTGAGCAGCCCGGGATCCTTACCAATCACCTCGGCGGCCGAGTAACCGGAGATCGTGGTAAACGCAGGATTGACCAGCTGGATTTTATTATCCGAATTGGACACGATAATCGCTTCGGAGGTGGTATCGAACACGGTACTGGCCATTTTTAAACGGCTATCTTTAACCTTTTGCTCCGTCACATCGACACTGATAAGGACAAAATTGATTGCACCCTCAAGCCCAACCCGGATCGGATAGATCGATGAATCCGCCCAATAGACCGAGCCATCCTTATGCCTATTTTGCAGCTCCCCATGCCAGCTATCTCCCGCCGTAAGGGTACCCAAGAGCTCCCGGTAAAACACCATTGACCGCTTTTCCGGCTTGAAGACACGCGCATTCCTGCCGATCAACTCATCACCGTGATAACCACTTATGCCACTGACGCTGTCATTGCAATATTCGATAACACCCTTTTCATCCGTAATGACTACGGCGGCCGGACTCTGATCGACCGCACAATAGAGCTTACGCAGCTGACGATCATTGCCCATCCGCTCTAACTCGGCAGCCACCCGCGGCGCAAAAACCTCAAGCAAGGTTGCAGCCAGCTCGGAATAACGTAGCGGGTCGCGCCCCATCAATGCCAACACCCCGATGACAGCGCCAGAAGAGTCCAGCAGCCGGGCACCGATATAACTCTCCACCGCATGACACCGAAGCCATTCATCATCTGGAAACTGCTGCTGCACCGCGCTCTGACAAAGGTACATTTCAGCGCTGACGACCTGCCTCCCAGGGCCTGACTGCAGCGCAGTCTCAAGGGGACTACACAGCTGCCCGTCAACCAGCATGACCACACTACTGGCGCAGCTGACAGACGAATCAACCTTAGCAACAAGGGCGTAATCCATCTCCAGCACGTCCGCCAGCACTATTGCCAGCGCTTCAAAGAAAGCCTCACCCACAACCCCAGCAACCGCCTGATTCACCCGCGCCAAAAGTCGCTGCATGCGCTGACTTTCGGTGATATCACGACAGATACCCTCAACAGCAACCGCCTCACCCCGGCCATTACAAATAACTTTTGCTGACTGCAGCAGCCAGCGCTGCCTGCCCGCAGCATCAACAATCGAATACTGGAACGTTAACGGCATCTCCCCATGGCACAATGCATACCAATACTCCGTAAACGCGCTCAGTGTGTCCGGATGTACGATACCGAGCAGAAAATCTGCTTGATCGGTAAATGCACTGGCCTCGTAACCAAACAGATCGCGCGCGGACGGGCTCATAAATTCCAACCGATGATCATCTAAAGAGACTCGGTAAAGCACCTCATCAAGCCCATTAATGATCTCGCGGTACTTTCGCTCACTGGCCTGCAACGCTTGTTCGGTCCATTTACGCTCAGTGCTGTCACGGCTGATCCCGATCATCCCCACTACCTGGTTGTCGGCATCGACAAACGCTACCTTTAGCGTATCCAGCAACACGTTGCGCCCGTTAGCAAATGTCACCCACTCTTCCGCACGCTGGCTACCCCCAACATGCAGCAGCTGCGGGTCAAGCTCATGGAAATGCGCAGGCAGGTCGTGCGGAAACAGATCGGCATCCCGATGCTGCAGCAACTGCTCACGACCGAGCCCGATATAGCGCTCAAACGCGGCGTTACAGCTGAGATAATTACCCCGATTATCTTTGCAATAGATTAAATCCGGAACGGCATCAACCAGCGCATTAACCAGGCGTTTTTCCTGACTCAGCACCGCAAGCGCCTGCTGATAATCCCGAGTTCTGCGCTTCACCTCATGCCTTAGCAACACCGGAGAGCACACCAATACATAGACCAGCGCCCCCATAACCAGCGCCAGCAACACCCCGATGCCGTGATACTCCCATTTCCACACCGACTCAACACGCCATCCGCCCACCGGCGCGGCAGCCAGCTGCCAACTCCCCGAAGGCACACTGATCCGAGCGGTCACAGGATGGTTATCAAACACCGCGGACGAGCCAAAAAAAACATTGCCGAGTTCGCCCAGACCATCGACACCCCGCAGCCCAATCAACAGATTGCTCATGCTTGGATCGAAAAAACCGGCACCCTGATACAGTGGCTCAACATCCAGCAAAATCGCTGCAAAACCCCAAAACTGCTCCTGATCACCGACACGCTGATAGATCGGCAGACGACCTATCAGCGCCGTACCGCCCTGAATTAAACGCACAGGTCCTGCCAACACATAGCGTTTGTCATGGATGGCACGATTAACCGCATCGCGACGGTCGGGATCCGCGCGCAAGTCATGACCCACAACGGCCTCGTTACCCTTGAAGGGGTAGACATAGCTCACCACCGCATTCGGCTGCAATTGCAGACTACGAATGCCGAACACACCCGCCTGCAGTTCGCCGGCAAAGCGACGAAACTCATCAACCGAAAACTCACGCCCGGAATGCAGAGAGCTTTTAACGAAAGCACTCAGCCCCTGAACCAGCGCCAAACGCGTATGCAGACCCGATTCGAGATTAGCCCGCACCGAGCTCAGATCACGCCCGACCTGTTGCCGCTGCTGCAGATAATCATTTTCCTGAAAAAAGTCACCCAGCCGCCAAACAGCAGCCAACACCACCAGGATCACAGCCAACGCGCTGAGCAAGGGAAGAGTTCGATATCCTAACAATAGATGACCACCCACTCAAAATATTGAGGATTAAAACCACATCGACATATCACGGCGCTCGATAACAACCAGCCAAGACCGTAATTCAACACAAAGGGGCATTCTAGACAAAATGACCAACAAACAAAACGGCTACGTATCAACCAGAAAACAACAAGAGGAGAAAAAAAAGGGGGGGCTTAGCGAGGAAACGCACCAATAGCGGAAAAAAAGTGGTACATAAAAAGCGGGGGCAACGTCAAAGGATATCGCCCCCCGCTGGCTTTACTTGGACATGAACTCGATTGCAGCTTTCAGCTCTGCATCGGTGCAATCCATGCAGAGACCTCTAGGAGGCATAGCGCCTTTACCAGAAATCGAAGTCGCCAGCATGGCATCCATACCTGCTTCAAGGCGAGAGGCCCACTCGGCAGCATTGTGCGCCTTGGGTGCACCAGCTACGCCCGCGGCATGACAGTTCACACAGGCTTTGTTGTATACAGCTTCGCCATCAGCAGCGAACACACCGGTGCTCAGTAGAGCGACAGCAGCAAATGCAAGTACTTTTTTCATAGTTTACGACCTATTACAGTTTAACCTAAAAAGCTCAATCTGAGCAGCGGGTGAATATAGCAGAAGGTCGCCGATTTGAATAACCTCACAGTCGTTCAATCGGCACCTCGCTACATTCGGAAAACTTTACGCCTAGCCGGGAATGAAGATTCCGCCGGTGCGTAGCGCGCGCACGATCTGCTTCCTTGCTGCTTCAAGCCATTCGATTCCAGCCTTATGATCGCCGTCTGCTGCAGCACTTTCGGCCTTGGCACGCGCCTCTTCTGCCACACTGACGTACTTATCTACCTGCTTGGCAACGTACGCCGAAGACGCCCGCTTGTCCTTAAGCAGCACATCCACCAGCACCAATTGCGACTTGTAACGTTCTAGCTCATATACGTATTCATCCTTCTTGGTCGCAAAATTCAGACTCCGTACCAATGTTTCACCTTCGCGCATCGACTCAATCGAATCGCGCAACATCTCAAAACTCTCGCGCAACAACAGCTGCGCCTTAGGGTACTGCTTGGCGACAACCGCCTTATCCGCCTCCGCGACCAGAGTCCGCACCTGTGCCCGCAGCGCATCGCCCTCACTGCTTGAGCCCTTTTCATCACTGATACGCGCCTGCTGTTCCATAAAGGAAACGACCGAGCGCTTCAGCTTTTTGTAATCGGTCTCATGCTTCTCCGCCAACACCGACTCCATGGATGCGGATCGAATCGCGGTATACATTGATTTGACCGACAAATTCAACAGCCGCGAAGCCTCTGTTTTACCCCCGGCATGCAGCGCCTGGTCATACAGAGCCTTTGCCTTAGCATGGTGCTCATGCGCAACCGGATTATCACTGCTGATCACCTGCTTCGCTCCCGACGAGCGATTAATAAGCGTGCCGATCCTTTCCATGCGCGGATCCAGGGTCTTCGCCTGAGCGGACACTACCGGCGCCGCAGTTGGCTTAGGCGGGATAAACACCACCTTGGGCGCCGCTGTCACAACCTCAGCAACCGCAACCGCAACCTCAGCCGCGATAGGCGCTGGTGTAACAGGCTCGGAAACCACAGCCACCGGGACGACCGGAGCCTCAGCCACGATCGGCTCCGAGGGCTTAACCGGCTCAGCCGCCAGCGGTTTTTCGGGTACCGAATTACAGCCTGTCAACAACACTGCCCCAAAAGCAACAAACATGACCTTTTTCATAGGAGGGATTCTCGCAGAGTAAACCTGAATACCCGCTGAACTATGACGGGAAATACGCAGTAGAAGAAAGGGGACAACTGGCCACGCGGGGTGGCCAGCCAGTACGACTACTCTTTAAAATCAACAGCCTTCTTCTTGTTGGAGTGACAGCGCTTACACTCAGTCACCGGGAAGGCCACCTTGCCGTGACAGACACCACACTTCTGGCCGAGCAAAATAGCCGCCATGCTGATCTGATTGGCACCCTTCTTCGGAATAAAGATATCCGGGTGACAGTTAGAGCAATCCAGCCATTCGGTATGCTGTTTATGCGGATAGACCACATCCGGCATAGAGCCCTTCACTTCACGGATGATATCCAGATCCATCACAAACGGACGCTTATTTGGGTCAACCCGGTCGTAGCGCGGAGCAATCGTACCATCCGCCAACGTCTTCACCCAATCCACCCGATTGCCGGCGATCCCCTTAGCAAAGCCCGCCATTCCATCGCGCGGTGACTGCAGCAAGAAGGTACCCTCATTATCCGCGTCATGGATACCGTCTTGGGCAGGCGCAGGATTCCACTGATCCGCCGATTTCATCAGCCGGTTGAAAGAGATATTGGGGCGCGCCACAACGGGTTTGGGCTTAGGCTTGGCCTTAACTACAGGTTTGGGCTTAGCTACAGGCTTGGGCTTAGCCTTGGACTTAGGGGCCGCTTTTTTTGCCACGGGCTTGTCAGCAAATGACAGACCCGCCTCTTTAACCATGTACGCGATGACATTGCTCAGATCATCTTCCGTCAGCGTTGGGTTTCCGCCCCGCGCAGGCATGTTATTAAGGCCATTCAAGGTGTGCTCCAGAAGCTTTTTCTGACCCTGCTTCAATCGCGGGATCCAGTCCTCTTTACTCCCCAGCTTGGGCGCACCCATAACCCCGGACTTATGACAAGCAAAACAAGCCTTATCATAAACCGCTTTACCTGCAGCGGGGTCATTCTTAGCGAAAGCATTAGACCCGGCACCCACTAATGGCAACAAAATTGCGATCATGGCAGAACGCTTAAACAGATTCATGTTCACGATCC
>SDWN01000300.1 GCA_004195305.1 Neptunomonas sp.
GAATTAATCAGCAGGCGCATACAGGCGGTTGCCGCCGCACCGGCGCCCAGGCATACCACCTTGGCTTCGTGGATATCCTTGCCTGAAATTTCCAGGGCGTTGAGCATACCGGCGGTGGTGACGATGGCGGTGCCATGCTGGTCATCGTGAAATACCGGAATCTGGCAGCGCGAGATCAGCTGACGTTCGATTTCGAAGCATTCCGGAGCCTTGATATCTTCCAGGTTGATACCGCCGAAGGTGCAAGCAATACGTGCCACGGTATCGATAAACGCATGGGGACTTTCGGCTTCCACCTCGATATCGATGGAATCGATGCCGGCAAACTTCTTGAACAGCAGCGCTTTGCCTTCCATCACCGGTTTGCTGGACAGAGCCCCCAGATTGCCCAGCCCGAGGATAGCGGAACCGTCGCTGATCACCGCCACCAGATTTCCCTTAGCGGTATAGCGGTAGGCATTTTCGGGGTCTTCGTGGATCGCTCTAACCGGCTCGGCCACGCCCGGACTATACGCCAGCGCCAGGTCCTGGGCGCTGTCGGCTGCGGTAGTCAGCTCGACGCTGATTTTTCCGGGCCGGGGGTATTCATGGTAATCGAGGGCTTGCTGTGCAAATGCGCTTTTCATAGTTCCTCACTGATGCTAGTGCCCGACGTTATCCGGTCGGTTGTTATTGCCCGTTGGCGTACGGCCCGGGTTTGGCGCCGATGGTTTTATCGGCAAGCCGCTGAGTACATTCTAACCAGCAAAAATTTCACAATGAAACAGTTTCTCACAATGTGGGATCAATATGCGTAAATGTGTCTATTTCTGAATTGCCAGGCGGCTCATCGGTGAGGCTATAAGCTATTGAATTAGTTTTGTATCTTAGGGTTTATCAGTTGAGTCGTAAGAATCTGACGGCGTCGCAACCACTGGTTGGACCAGCAGGTGCGGGTCAGTCGTTAACCGATTCATCGATGGCTGCCCGGATAATGCCTTGTTCCTGCTTCTCGATCTCCCGGATGCTCTCACAGACATGGCGTACATGGGCGGTAGCTGCCTTCTGCGCCCACAGGGCCTGACGGCTGATAATGGCGTTGTAGATCTGTCTATGGTGCTTATCGATCTGCTGCCTGAATTGGTCCCGGTGGCTGAGGTTGCTGACCGAAGCCTGCACGGAGTGCAGCAGCAATTTCTTAAGGCTGCTCAGGATATGAACCAATACCGCATTATGGGACGCCTCTGCGATGGCACGGTGAAACGCGTGGTCAAGTTCTGCGTTGGTTAAGGGATCAGCACTTTCCATGGCGTTAAATGCCTTGGTTATCCGATAAAAGTCCTCATCGGTGCCCCGTTGGGCTGCCAGGCAAGCCGCCTGCCCTTCGAGCTGTTCCCGTACTTCGTAGAGATCATAGAGGGTGCGTGAATGGCTGAAGAAGAGCTGCATCAGAGGGCTTTCATCCTCGGGTTTCCGCACGATCTCGGCGACAAAGGAACCCAGGCCGTGACGGGTTTCAACGATCCTGCGTCCGTTCAGTTCTTTCAGTGCCTCACGAACGATGGACCGCGATACTCCCAATTTACTGGACAGTTGACGTTCTGACGGAATCTTCTGCTTCGGTGCCAGAGAACCATCCAGAATCATCTGTTCTATCTGGTGGGCGATTGCCTGGGAAATTGGTAAAGAAGAGTTTTCCATCATCAAATCTCACTGGTTGGACCAGCTGGGTCTCGGTTCAAGCCTGCTGGCTGCGTGCCCTTGCAGTTCCCAGTCAATATCAGTGATTTCGACCGGTGGGTCCATATGACACGGCAAATAAACTGGTAGGACCAGTTCGGGAATGCTTGGACTTGGTTCCGCGGTTGTTGTGATGATGGCCTTCTGCTCGTTGTTCTTTAGGCGTCTAACCGCCAATTAAGTGGCTGTTTAGACGTATTCAGAGGGGCAGCAGTGACCTGATGACAATAATAAAACCAAGGCATGTGGAGATCATTCGATGAAAAGTGAACGGCCCGAAATCGAAACCAATAGCGCTAAACCCCGTCGCAGATTCTTGAAGTCTGTTGCTATTGCTACCGCAGCGATCTGCGGCGCAACTTTTATGACTGCCGCACAAGCAGCCAAAACCCAGACCTGGAAAGTACAGTCAACTTGGGACGCAGGAACCATTGGTTACACTCTGTTTGAAGAGTGGTCCAAGAATATGGAAGCCAAGACCGGTGGCGAGCTGATCATCAAACCGTTCCCCGCCAAGTCGGTGATCGCGAACAATAGCGGTCTGTTTGATGCCGTGCGTAACGGTGTGATTCAGGGCATGAACCCCTTTACTCTGTACTGGTCAGGTAAAATTCCTGCCTCGGTATTCCTTTCCTCGTATCCGGCCGGTCCCGACCAGCCGCATCAGTGGGATACCATGTTTTATAGTTTGGGAATGCTGGAAAAAACCCGTGAAATCTACGCCAAGCACGGTCTTTATTATGTCGGACCTATTCATCATGATGCCAACATCATCCACTCCAAAAAGCCGGTTAAAACGCTTTCTGATATGAAGGGCATGAAGGTTCGTCTGCCTGGCGGTATGGTTGCTGAGGTGTTCCAGAAGTTCGGTATCTCAACGGTCAGCCTGCCGGGTTCGGATATCTTCCCTGCATTGGAGAAGGGCAC
>SDWN01000302.1 GCA_004195305.1 Neptunomonas sp.
TTCGGTCCTAATCTGTTTGACGAGCTGCGTTATCTGGATGAGGGGCAGCCGGATCAGGATTGCAGTGGGCGTCCGCTCAATCCCGAATTTGTGCTGAATCTACCTCGTTATCAAGGCTGTTCGATTTTGTTGGCGCGAGAGAACTTTGGATGCGGTTCCAGTCGTGAGCATGCGCCCTGGGCGCTGGAGGATTTCGGTATTCGCGCGGTGATCGCGCCTAGCTATGCCGATATCTTCTTTAATAACTGTTTTAAGAATGGATTGTTACCGATCATTTTGGCTGATGACCAGGTCGACGCGCTGTTTTCTCAAGTGGAGGCGTGCGAGGGTGCTCAGCTGGCTATTGATCTGGAACGTCAGGTTGTGATCAGCCCTGATGGTGATGAACTGCGCTTTGAGGTTGACGGGTTTCGTAAGCATTGTCTTCTGAACGGCCTGGATGATATTGGCCTGACCCTGCAGCATGCGGATGCGATTCGCGGTTACGAAGCCAGGCGGGCCAATGAGGCGCCCTGGTTGTTTGCTAACGTTTGATTATTAATGCCGTTTAATAGCTAAGAGAGAGTCCCATGAGTAAAAAAATTCTGGTTCTACCGGGTGACGGTATCGGCCCTGAAATTATCAGCGAAGCGGTAGGGGTTCTGGAGGCGATTAAAGAGAAACTCAATCTTGAGTTTGAGCTGGACGAGGCCTTGTTGGGCGGAGCCGCTATCGACGCGACTGGGGTACCATTTCCTGATGAGACCTTGGCTAAAGCTCAGGCCAGCGACGCCATCCTTCTGGGTGCAGTTGGAGGGCCAAAGTGGGATGCCTTGGATACCGCTATCCGTCCGGAAAAAGGCTTGTTGGGGATTCGCTCCAGGCTGGATCTGTTCGGCAACCTGCGTCCGGCTATTCTGTATCCGCAGCCGCTTCACGCAGATCTTCGATTCGGGAATTGGTGCAGGAACCAATAAACACCCGATCCAACTGGATCGATGTGATCAGTTGATTGGGCTTAAGACCCATATACTGCAATGCCCGCTCGATCCCCTGGCGCTTGACGCTGTCGGTCTCCGCCGCAGGATCGGGAACTGTTGCATCGACCGCGACCACCATCTCCGGCGATGTCCCCCAGCTCACCTGAGGCTGGATTTGAGCACCATCCAATACGACCACCTGATCAAACTGGGCATCGGCATCGCTGTGCAAATCACCCCAGGCACTGACCGCCAGCTCCCAATGCGCACCTTTGGGGGAAAACGGCCGCCCTTTCACATACTCCACCGTAGCGTCATCGACAGCCACCAAGCCAACCCGCGCGCCGGCTTCGATCGCCATGTTACAGACCGTCATCCGTCCTTCCACCGACAGCTTGCGGATCACCTCACCACCAAACTCGATGGCGCAGCCGTTACCGCCCGCGGTACCTATCTCGCCGATAATTGCCAGCACCACATCTTTAGCAGTCACCCCCTTGCCGAGCGTGCCATCAACCCGCACCAGCATATTTTTCATCTTCTTAGCGATCAAACACTGGGTTGCCAGTACATGCTCGACCTCTGAGGTGCCGATACCATGGGCCAAGGCGCCAAAGGCACCGTGAGTCGCTGTGTGCGAATCACCGCAGACCACCGTCATTCCGGGCAGGATTGCACCCTGCTCAGGGCCAACCACATGCACGATACCCTGGCGCAGGTCCTGCATCTTGAATTCGACAATGCCAAACTCATCGCAGTTATCGTCCAGCGTGGTCACCTGGATCTTAGAGACCGGATCTGCAATCCCGTCAGTACCCAGCTGGCGCTCCGCGTAGGTAGTAGGTACGTTATGATCGGGGGTTGCCAGATTGGTATCCAGACGCCACGGCTGGCGCTGAGCTAATCGCAGCCCTTCGAACGCCTGCGGAGAGGTCACTTCGTGCAGCAACTGGCGATCGATATAGATCAGCGCACTGCCATCCTCCTGTTGGCTCACCACATGGGTATCCCAAAGTTTGTCGTACAGAGTTTTGCCTGCCATCTCAGCCTCCTGGTCGTGGTGCATAAAAAATACAGCTGCGAGTGCCCGACCTTATTAAGGCTGGCAGCAGCAACCGTTGATCACGATGATTTGACCCTAGGGTACGACCGGTATATAAATAAAACAAATTCATTTTATCTATCTAATGGATTCCATAGTGGAATAGATAATGGAATCCAAGACCACAGATCAACCTAATTATGGATACACCCAGCCTTAAAGCCTTCGTAACTGCGGCCCAATTACGCTCGTTCTCCCTGGCCGCCGAACAACTACGGTTAACCCAACCGGCAATCAGCAAACGTATTGCCAACCTGGAGCAGCAGATACAGTGCCGCCTGTTCGACCGTATCGGGCGTAAAATCAGCCTGACCGAAGCAGGTCAAACCCTACTCCCCAAAGCACGCAAAATCCTGCTTGAGATCGAAGATACCCGGCGCTTGCTTGCTAATCGCAACGCCAGGATAGAAGGACTGCTATCTCTGGCGACCAGCCATCATATCAGCCTGCATCGCCTACCTCCGGTATTGCGTCAATACAGCCGTAATTATCCCGATGTCGCCCTGGATCTTAAGTTTGAACAATCCGAAGTCGCCTATGAGGGAGTACTCAACGGCACTCTGGAATTGGCGGTAATAACCCTA
>SDWN01000276.1 GCA_004195305.1 Neptunomonas sp.
CCGCGCTCCTGGTGGCCACCGCGTAGCAGCGGACGAAAGCGGGTGCCGCGCCGCAGGTACAGCACGCCGATCCCCTTGGGGCCATGTAGTTTATGCCCCGATAACGACAGCATATCGATGGCCGAGTGTTTCATATCGATCTTCACTTTACCGACCGCCTGCACCGCATCGGTATGGAACATCACCCCGGCAGCCCGCGCCATCTTGGCCATCTGTTCCACCGGAAACAGGGTGCCGGTTTCGTTGTTGGCCCACATCACCGTGACCAGCGCTACACGCTGACTCAGCAGCGCGGCGTAAGTCTCCAGATCCAGCCGACCCTTTTTATCCACCGGCAAGCGGTGAATGGTATAGCCCTCCTTTTCCAGTTGCTCGCAAACCGCCAGAATCGCGGGATGCTCCACCACCGTGGTAATGATTTCATTGCGATCGGGGTTGGCTTTGAGCGCAGAATAGATGGCACTACTGTCAGATTCGGTGCCACAGGAGGTGAAAATAATCTCGGTATCGTAGGCCGCACCCAGCAGATCGCGCACCTGCTCGCGTCCTTTCTGAATGGCCTTGCCAACCCCATTGGCAAAACTGTGCATCGACGAGGCATTGCCAAAAAGTTCGCTGAAGTAGGGCAACATCGCAGTAACGGCGTCAGGATCGACCCTGGTGGTGGCATTGTTATCGAGATAGATTGGGGTTACGTTGCTGCTCATGATCACTGCCTCCGACTGAGGGCTAGGTGGGTGTTGTTAACCGGTATCAGGCGCACGAACTCGCCCAGTTTTTCCACCAGCCGCTGCTGAATCCAACCCAGGGTTGCGCTGGCCATCTGGCAATCGCCACAGGCGCCGTCGAGGTTGACGAAGATCTTCTCTTCTTGCACTTCAATCAAACTGATATCGCCGCCGTCCGCTTTCAACTGCGGCCGCACTTCTTCAAACACCGCCAGGATGCTTTGCACCCGCTGTACCAGGCTCATCGGCATGGGTTCCGCCGGGGATGCCAAGGCGGCATCGGTAACGGCACGTTCATCACTCTCGGCCATCACCGTATTGATGATCTCCTCGATGCCTTCGTGGCAGGCCGTACAGCTGCCTCCGGCCTTGGTGTAATGACTCACCTCCTCGACGGTATGCAGGTTGTTGGCACGTACGGTCTTCTCGATCAGCACCGCATCCACCGCAAAACATTTGCAGATCAGCGCGCCCTCTTCGTGATCGTCCTTCCACACCTCGCCGCGATAGTTGGCAACGGCTGCCTGCAGCGCTTCCTGCCCCATCACCGAACAGTGCATCTTCTCTGGGGGTAAACCATCGAGGTAATCGGCGATGTCCTGATTGGTCACCTTGAGCGCCTCATCCAGGGTCATGCCCTTGATGATCTCGGTCAGCGCTGAGGAGGAGGCGATGGCCGAGCCACAACCAAAGGTCTGGAACCCGGCATCCTCGATCACCTGAGTCTCGTCATTAACCTTCAGGGTCAAACGCAGGGCATCGCCACAGCTGAGCGACCCTACATCGCCCACCCCATTGGCGTTTTCAACCGCCTTGGCATTCTTGGGTTCAAAGAACAGTTCTTTTACCTTGTCGGAGTATTCCCACATATCGGTTCCCCTATTTGCTGGCCAGCCCGCGACCGCAACATCTATTACAAATGGATAAATTCGCTTATTTGGCTTTATCGCAGCCCGAACAGCCCTGAGCGACATTGGGGTTGTCGAAGGTAAAGCCGCGCCGACCGTCCTCTTCGACGAAGTCGACCCGTACCCCTTCCAGCTGGCTGACGCTGTCGATATCCACAAACAACGACAAGCCCTGACACGCGATGATCTGATCGTCACTGGCCGGAGAGTCTTCCAGCCGAATGACGTATTGCAGACCGGAGCACGCACTGCCCATAACACCCACCCGCAACCCCTTGGGCGCCGATGGCCGGGCCTTGATGGCGTCCTGGATAGTACTGAGTGCCTGATCGGTAAAATGCAGCATGTGCCACCCGCCTCTGTTAAATATTAATCACAGATAATCAATTGCAAAGCGGGTGCCAGAGCTTAAAGAACTTATAGGTGATTGTTTTTTATGACTTACAATTCAAGAAAAGAGAAAGACAGGGAGGGAATTGTGGGATTTACGACAAAGACGGATTGGCCCGGCCAACCGCTTTGTCACGATGGCCACAAAACCTACGCGGTGATCGATGTGGCTGCGGCCGATGTTACCGCCTCAGCGTCACTGTGACTCCCGGGCCGGCTCTCAGTCACTCCCTCAACCCCCTCTTCAATTACTCTCTCAACTAAGAACTGGGTGAACGCTTGCAGCGGCTGATCGATGATCTCCAGTTTCATCCGTTTACAAAAACGCTGCTCTTTGTCACTCGGATCGGTTAGAAACACCCAGCCGCGAGGTTCGCTCGCGCCATAGCTGATATCCGATACCAGCATCCGTTCGGTATCCCGATTCAACGAGACGCCCAGCAGCAGATATTGCTTACCCATGCGATACTTTTTAATAAAGTCAGGGATCGCAAAGCCCCCCATCAATTCGGTCAGGTAATCGACGAAATCGGCATCCGAGGCGATATAGCTTGGCTCAGGCATAGGCGCCCCCAACGGCTTAAACAAAATCGGCAGCACCGTATCGATCTGATCCTCTGAGATCGCCCGGTAGTCGCTGCCATCGTACTGAAACAGCAGGAACCGCTTGGCTTTTTCCATGATTCTTGAAGTGCCGAGAATAAGCGTATGGGGGCGATCGGCATTGCTGTCCAGCAACTGCAGATCCCGATTAAGATCCACCACCCAATGCGGGGCCAATGCCGCCAGCGCATCGTGCAATGGCGCCCGCGTCCAAGGTCGGTTGTAGACCCCGTTTAAAAACCGCGCGACCGCCGCCTGGCCACGGCGCTGCTCGACATGTTGGGCCGCACGCGAAAACTCGTACATCAGTCGCGGCATCATTTCGCGGCCATTGTTCATCGCCAGAATCAAGCTCCGATTGTCCGCCGGAATCGGTTGCTGGGTTTGCGGATCGACCGAGCCATCCAAAGCCCCTGGACCCAAGATCGGCACCAGCGTTGCCGCCGTTAACGCGGTTCGTAGTTGTTGGAAATCGGTCATGTCGCACCTCAGATTGCAGTTGATTAGTGATTACATTGCAATAAGCCGTCCAACTGGTCATGGAGTTCTGGCAGGGGGCGCAGATGTCGGGTTCAGGATCAGGGGCATATATAACCCTATATAGCCCTGAAGGCCCCGGTGCGCACAAAGTGTGCTTGAAACAGCAGATAACTATAGGAAGGGCAAGCCAGTCGGTGGAGGGGGGAAGTCATCGCTATGCAGGCGTTAGCTGTTGTGGAAGTGGTGAGAATCTTCGGATACGCGCTTCACGCCTCCTTTGCAGTCGCGCTGGCTGAAGTCAAAACGACTGGCCATCCCCGCTATCGGAGTAAAGATCACCCTCAGCCGATCATCGGTAAGCGCTTCGACCCGCCAGGTAAAATAGTCCCGGATGCGGTCGTACAAGCCCTGTGGCTCGAAATTATTGATCATAACCAGGGTTTCGCCGCTCGCAGCGATCCGCTCCAGACCTGCCATCGCATTCTGCATGGGGACGGGACAGGTGCAGCCGCAACTGTCGAATTCGATAATGGCATCTTCACCGGAGCGGTACTGCCAGAACGCTAAGCTGGCTCCGGCTAAAAACAGGGCCTCTTTACTTATTTCCGTCACAAGCACTCCCTCTTCGCTGGCCTACAGGGTGCAATAGCCAGCCACTATGTGCGTCAGTGACTCGTGCCAGGGTACGTTCGCGTACCGATCGTAGCGCTCTGTCGATCGACAGGGTCGGATCCGTCACCGCAAAGGATTCTATCCCTTCTCGATTCAGCCAACCATAACCTGTGACATTAATCTGTGGCATTCCGCACAACACCGTCCTGAAATGTTGGGTTTGTCAACAAAGCCACAGCCCGTGGGCGTGTGGCGGTCGGCACAGGACATATCGAGCTTAGGGCCGTGCTCTACGTCAGTACCCGGCAGCATGGATAACAAGTCACCCGGGTTAATACCCAGACCTTCAAACATCCACCTTCAAACACACTTGGCCGCCACCGAAGCAACTTAATGAAGGCACCGGTGTGAAGAGGAATACTCCTTGCAATGTCGGTTCACCAAGCCTTAAACCGGACCAAAATTTTAATGGAGGAGTCGTGATGATGAAGCCTGGGCTGTGGGTCAGTGTGTCTGACAAATACTGGACCGGCAAGAAAGGATTTATAGATGCGGTACTGAAAATCGCGCACCCATACCTGCCAGAATCCCAGATTCACCATGAGCGTTTCGACGCTATCGCAACGATCAAAGCAACAATAACCGCAGGTGCGATCACGGAGAGCAAACCCATTGAGGTGGAGATACGCAGCAGCGCTGAGACCCTGCAGGTGCCCGCCGGTCACACCCGGGTGGAGGTCCTGCAACCGAGTGGCTTACCGATAGCGCGCAACAGCCCCCGCGGCTTTTGCGGTGGCTATGCGGTAACGGTACTTGCAGGGGGTGTTGAACACCGTGATATGAGCCTGCCTGATCAGCGGCGTAACGTGATGGGCAAGATACTCAGCGGTGCCTCCCATGCCAAGAGTTCAAGACGGGGGCCGGGCCTATGAAGACGGCAGCTACTAAACAGCGAACCCTCGACCGTTACCGGTCATTCTGTGGCCTGGACTGCCAGGCGCGAGCCGAACATCTGGTTAAGTATATCTGCACGCTATCCAGGCAGCAGGAGGCCGATAATCCATTCTGGGCTCTATTTACCAAAAAAGCGGAAGCAGAAAACGGTCCTGATGCGCTGTTACTGGTGCATACCACTGTTTTTTATATGCGCGAACTGCTGGAGAAGCACCAAGATAGCAAGGGTTTAAAGCTGCTGGATGAGATAGAAACAGACTGCTGTTAGCGACACCTCGGATCGCCGGTCACTACAGCCGGTCGTCAAATGTCGATGACCACGTCAATGATCGATTTTGTAACGCCACCGGACATTTGCGAGGTAATCCCTGCGGGGCTGATTTTAGCAGATTATCTGCTTGTCGCCAAAGAGCGGTCCTTAACCCGGCAGATTCTTCTCGATCCAAACGGGTCTACTCTTTGAGCCGGGTGGTTGTGAGCTAGCGGATCCGTCGTGCTCTTTCCGCATCTAGTAATGCCCGTTTGCGCTCCAATCCCCAGCGGTATCCACCGAGACTTCCGTCTCCTCTTAAGACACGGTGGCAAGGGATCAACACGCCAATACGGTTTTTTGCGCATGCCGACGCAACAGCCCGAACCGCTTTGGGCTTGTCGATATTAACGGCCAGCTCCGTGTAACTGAGAACATCACCTTCTCGGATGCTCAACAGAAATTGCCATACTTTCATTTGAAAAGCCGTACCCCGTATATCAAGCGGCAAATCCGGCCTGGGGGCTCCTTTGCTAATATGCTGATCCAGTGCTTCCATCCACGCATCAAGTTCAGGCGCATCCTGAGCCGGTGAGGCGCTCAACTCGGCATTAGGAAATTCATCTTTCAGCTTGGTGACCAGTGACGCCGCGTCACCATCACCAAATTGTACGAAACAGACCCCCTTATCTGTCGCGGCCATGGCCATTAGGCCTAGAGCTGTATTTCGGCAAACGTAGGTGATGATCTCACCTGCTCCTCCTGCCCGATAGGCCTTGGGCGTCATTCCGATATTCCGGCTTGCTTCGCCGTAGACGCGGCTTATGGATCCAAACCCGGATGAGAAGATCGCGTCAGTCACACCCACACCGTCCTTCAAGGATTGCTTGAAACGCTGCATTCGAACAGCGTCTTGAAAGGCTTTGGGTGAAACGCCAAATGCTTGTGTGAATATCCTCTGTAGTCTGGAGGATGACAGTCCTGCCATATCTGCCAAGCTAGCGAGAGTTAGCCGTTCATCGGCATGCTCTTCAATATAGCGGGCGATCTCTACCAGTCGGGTCACCCGTAGTATTCCTTCAGTAGGCTGGCAGCGCTTACAGGGTCTGAAACCCGCCACCGTGGCCGCTTCAATACTTGGGAAGAATCTCAGGTTTTCGGGTTTGGCAGAGCGAGCGGAACAAGAGGGTTGGCAGAATACGCCCGTTGTGATGACGCCGTAAAAAAAATGGCCATCACAGGACTTATCCCTTGCAGCGATCGCTTTCCGCATCTCCTGTTCAGGTGGCATCGACATGGCATTACCCTTAATCCGAAATTGATAACCCCCATGTAACCTTACTACTCTGAGTATTTCCATCCGTTTGTTGCTGAGTAATTTCCAATACTGGCCAATGGGTGGTGACTCGACACCCTGACTATGATTTTATCCGGGAAGAAAAAATTAAGGGGCAAGAATCGGATGTTTTGTTTTTTGGTATCCCGCTAAGTTAGAAGACGAAAGGATGCGTCATCATGGGTCGAAGCCCCATGCGAGCCACTGTAAATCAAGCAGTTGCACGCAACTGCGGCAGATTTTCGGGGCGATGGACAGATAGCTATGGAACCTATTTGTCCACCAGGTTAATAGTTCCAAAATGTATTGACGCGAGACGGGTACTCACTATGACATCCTCTATAAACACCTCAATGGGCGCACGTGAATGGGTAATGCTCATCGTATTGTCGGTTCTATGGGGAGGCTCATTTTTCTTCGTGGGAGTTGCTGTTGCTGACTTGCCGCCACTGACCATTGTTACGCTCAGAGTAGGACTTGCTGCCATCGCGTTATGGGGCATTGCATTTGTCATGGGGCTGCGCCCACCAAAGAGTGCGGGCGTTTGGGCTGCCTTTCTGGGAATGGGGTTGCTGAACAACGTCATTCCGTTTGTTCTTATCGTGTGGGGACAAACTCAAATCGCATCTGGGCTAGCATCGATTCTTAACGCTGCGACCCCAATATTCACCGTTGTCGTCGCGGGCATGCTGCTACCTGACGAACGCGCCACGCCATTGAAGCTTGTGGGTGTGGCAACCGGCTTCATAGGCGTCGTTGTCATGATCGGACTACCCGCGATAGAGGGCGGTGGCAACTTGCTTGCGCAAGTAGCAATCATTGCCGCTGCGTTATCTTATGCATTTGCAGGCGTATATGGTCGTCGATTTAAAACAATGGCGATAAACCCCATTATCATAGCGGCTGGCCAGGTCACTGCATCAGCGCTCGTGTTGGCACCCATCGCCTTCACTCTAGACGGACCTCTTGATATGGCTGGCCCCAGCTTGGGAACATGGGCCGCCATTATGGGGCTTGCCGTTCTCTCAACGGCTGTTGCTTATGTTCTCTATTTCAAACTATTGGCATCGGCAGGGGCAACCAACCTGCTATTGGTCACACTGCTGGTTCCTGTCTCGGCGATTCTGCTTGGCTCACTGTTCCTCAACGAGGCCTTGGAGGTCGTCCATTTTGTGGGAATGGGGCTCATTGCGCTGGGGTTATCTGCTATCGACGGACGGCTTTGGCAACGCCGGGTAACTGCGAGAGCCTAAGCGACATTGCACGGGGTTGCCAAAAAGGGTATTGGAGTAGCGCAGAGGCAAGTAGCGCGGATGCCTGCCTCAACGATGGCGCCGCTCATTAGCCATGCCGTTGTTTATAATCGCTGAAGCAGAAAGGAGAGGATCATAAGCACACTGACAATAAACTTTAAGTGAGCGGCAGCTTTATGAATGAACAAGATATAGACCGTGGAATGAAAGCCCTGGCCCTTGTCGATAAGGATGTTGAACGCGCGCTTGAAGAACTGGGGCCACCTCCTCCTCGTCCTCGATCCAAAGGGTTTGAGACGTTTCTAAAGACGATCGTAAGTCAGCAAATTTCCACTGAAGTAGCACGCGTAATTATGCAGCGGGTGAGTTCTCTGATGCCTGAAATAACGGCCACAGGCTTGATGAGCGTGAATGATCAGGCCTTACGTGACGCAGGTCTGTCCTGGCGCAAGGTCGAATACGCCAAAGGTTTGGCTGAAGCGGTTCATTTTGGACATTTTGATGTCGACGGACTGGACGCATTGAGTGATAAAGACGCTATCGAAACGATCACCCGTCTGCGGGGGTTTGGTCGCTGGAGTGCCGAGATATATCTCATGTTTTCTCTGAGACGCCGCGACATTTTCCCCGCGGATGACCTCGCGTTACAAGTCTCTTTGGGGCGTTTGAAGGGGCTTTCGGATAAACCGACGCCCAAACAAGCACGCGATATGGTGGCGCATTGGGCGCCTTGGAGAAGTGTTGGCGCGCTATTTCTTTGGCACTACTATCATGGCGCCCCCGCATGATTTATGTCGAGTTGCCGAACTCATTTGAATGATGCTTTGGCGCCCCCCCCTCCGAGCTCGACAGCTGTAAGCCATTGATACGTAAAGGCAACATTTTAAAACGTTACACTACAAAGTGCTTAAATCACCCGTTGTCGAAGGTTTTTTGATACCCAGGGCGCTAAGGATGTCAAATTGCTTGCTGCTTAGGGTCGATAGGCCTTCGACAAGGTTGTTCAGTTTGCCTTGTGATGCAGTATGCGCTCGAGCTAATAGCGTGATGGAGGTTAACGACATGAATATCCAGATCGTCAGTGCCGCAGAACAGCAGGCCGCGATCACGGTCGCCGAAGAGATCGATAGAAATCTTGTCGCCATCAATCAAACGGCAGCGCAGGAGCGGTTGCCGAGTAGATCCGGATTAAGCCCGGCAGGCTCCTAGATGAAAATAAATAATAGGGAATATCGCCGCTTCTGCGCATCCATGCGCCCGCGGCATACCGTACATCCCAAACAAAAAAGCCCCGCAGTGCGAGGCTTTAATAGGCTGATTAGATCCAACTTAACAAATAAGTCTAAGGTACGGCCTACATACGCATCGGCATGATCACGTACACATTATCGCTGGAATCTACCGCTTCAACCAACGCACTGCTGTTTGGGTCTATCATCGATATTTTGACCATCTGATCAGGGAGGATTGATAACGCATCCAACAGATAGTTAACGTTAAAGCCAATCTCCATAGGCGTGTTCTGATAATCCACCGCCAGGGTTTCTTCCGCTTCTTCCTGCTCCGGGTTATTAGCCAGGATCTGCAGATGACCCTCGGTCAGCACTAAACGAACCCCGCGATACTTCTCGTTAGACAGGATTGCGATTCGGTTCAGCACCTGGCGTAACTCCTGCCGATCAGAAATGACCAGTTTATCCCCACCTTTGGGGATTACCCGCTCGTAATCCGGAAACTTTCCGTCTACCAGTTTTGAGGTAAAGGTGTATTCACCAGTGCTGACGCGGATATGGCTACTGCCAATTAACAGCTGAGCACTGCTGTCGCTATCTTCCAGCAAACGCGTCAGCTCTAAAATCCCCTTACGCGGTACGATGACCTGAAGGGTATCGGAGACATCGGTGTCAATTTTATAGATCGAGGTGGCCAGGCGATGACCGTCTGTAGCCACGGTGCGTAACTGCGTCGCGGTCAGCTCCAGCAACATGCCGTTAAGGTAATAACGGACATCCTGCTGCGCCATCGCAAACCCGGTACGATCGATTAAGCGCTTCAGCGCCCCCTGAGAAACCGTAAGATCCAGGGTTTCTGCATCATCCTCAACATTTGGGAATTCAGAGGCCGGTAGGGTGGTAAGGGTGAAGCGACTACGCCCTCCCTTAATCGTCACTTTTTGTCCGGTCAGGACCAGCTCGACATCGGCGCCATCAGGTAATGACTTGCAGATATCCATCAACTTCTTAGCCGGTACCGTGATTGAACCGGATTCAGCAGGCTGCTCCAGTACAATCCGACCGATCATTTCAACTTCCAGATCGGTGCCGGTCATCGACAGTTGATTCCCCTCGACAACCAACAGTATGTTGGATAGGACCGGCAGGGTCTGGCGTCGCTCAACAACACCCGCAACCAGCTGCAGGGGTTTCAATAGTGCTTCTCTGGAAATGGTAAATTTCATAGCCTGCCCTTTGCTTCAGCTTCCTTTGGAGATACTAACCTCGATTTATTACGAGGACAGCGTTCTCAACAGGTTTTTATAATCTTCTCGAATATCGTTATCAATTTCACGTAATTCTGCCACCTTCCGGCAGGCATGCAAAACGGTCGTATGGTCGCGTCCGCCGTAAGCGTTGCCGATCTCCGGCAAACTATGGTTAGTGAGCTCTTTTGACAACGCCATCGCGACCTGCCGCGGTCGCGCCACCGAGCGACTACGGCGTTTAGAGTGAAGGTCTGCCACCTTGATCTTGTAGTACTCGGAAACCACGCGTTGGATGTTGTCGATGCTGACCAGTTTATCTTGCAGCGCCAACAGGTCCTTAAGTGACTCACGAATAAAATCGGTAGTGATCTTACTGCCCGTAAAGTGAGCATTCGCTATCACTCTCTTCAGTGCACCTTCGAGCTCTCTAACATTTGATCGTATTTTTTGGGCGATAAAAAAGGCGGCGTCATGCGGCAACCGGATGCGCGCCTCGTCGGCCTTCTTCATCAAAATAGCCACCCGGGTTTCTAATTCAGGTGGCTCCACCGCCACAGTCAGACCCCAGCCAAAGCGCGACTTAAGCCGATCTTCTAAGCCATTAATCTCCTTGGGGTAACGGTCACAGGTCAAAATCATCTGCTGGCCGCCTTCTAACAAGGCATTAAAGGTATGAAAAAACTCTTCCTGAGAACGGTCTTTATTGGCAAAAAATTGAATGTCATCAATCAGCAATGCATCCACGGTGCGGTAATAACGTTTGAATTCGTTGATGGCATTGAGCTGCAGCGCTTTGACCATATCCGCGACAAAGCGCTCTGAATGCAGGTACACAATCTTGGCGTTGGGATTACGCTTGAGCATCCCGGCACCCACTGCGTGCATCAAATGGGTCTTACCCAACCCCACGCCACCGTAAATAAACAGTGGGTTATAGGAGCTGCCGGGGTTTTCCGCCACCTGCTGAGCCGCCGCTAAAGCCAGTTGATTCGACTTACCTTGAACGAAGGTATCGAAGGTAAATAGCTTGTTGAGATGGGTCTGATGGCGAATTCCACCTTCTACCTCAACGTTACGGGTCGTACGCCCAGAAGAATGCGGCTGCGGCGTTTCTACTCGCGGTTGATAAACCATCTCATGCTGGCGTATGGGCGGAGTCGGAGTCGGTGCAGCAGCATCAGTTGCCGGGGTGCGACGATTGGCCGCTGTGCCAGGACTCAAGCGGTGCACCGTGGGTGTATAGGCTCTCACTGCCGATCCTGCAACCTCCAGCACAATTTCTCGAATCTGCTCTTCGCTGTGTTCGCTAAGCAGTTCTTTAATCCGCTGCAGATATTTATCCGATACCCAGTCCATAACAAACCGGTTTGGCGCCAGCAGGCGCAATTGGCCATCCGCTCCCTGCTCAACCTTGAGCGGGCGTATCCAAGTATTAAATTGCTGCGACGGAAACTCCTGTTCCAAACACGCCAAGCAAGTCTGCCACAATCTACCAACCATCCAGCCCGCACCACATCACATCACAAAATTTCAGTCATTCTAGCGGCTCGAACAGCAGTTATCCACAGCTCCTCAGCGGTCCTGCGCAGAAAATTTAATAAGCCCTGTTTTTAGCTCCCCTGCCGACAGATCGAAAAGCACTTAAATCGCGGCTTCAACCGCTTTTTTGGACTCACCCGGATTGTATTTTTATCCACAACCTCCCGCTTGGATATACGCACTTATTACAGATATTACCAACATAACATCTATCTGTTATTATGTGTTTTTTATAGGTTACGCACAGAAACAACCAAGAAAACGCTAGAGCTGTTGATCAACCCCGTAAATCCAACCCATCAAGCGCTAACGGAGTAAATTAATGGCTAATGAGGCCTAATAAGGTTTGCAGAGCCAGTAGGTTTTCAATAGACTTCCGCTTTTGATTTTCAAGACAAGGGTCTAATGTCCCTTCATTTTATAAGTAGGATCGAGTTATGAGCAAAAGAACATTCCAACCTAGTTTACTGAAGCGCGCCCGTAACCACGGTTTCCGTGCCCGCATGGCTACCAAGAACGGCTGTCAAGTAATTACTCGCCGTCGTGCTAAAGGCCGTAAGTCTCTGAGCGCGTAAGCCTAGATAGAGATAAGCCGATAATGAGCGGTTTCGAATTTCCCCGGAGTTCACGTTTATTGAACGCTGGGGACTATCGAACTGTGTTTAACGGTGCGCAGCTTAAAGTTTCGGATCGCCATCTGTTGATGCTTGCTACGCCTAACCAGCTTAGTCACTCCCGTGTCGGTCTAGTGATCGCCAAAAAAAACGTCCGTCTGGCCGTGCAAAGAAACCGGGTAAAACGTATTATCCGCGAATCCTTTCGACTCCAAGATGCAGGATTTCCTAACCTGGATATCGTTGTGCTGGCTCCCAGCAAGCCGATAACGGCTCTACCCGGGGTTAAAGTAGCGACTTGTAGCAACGACAGCCCGACAACCCACTTTTAATACACACTCTAACGGCATCGGCAGACTACTAGCATGGATATCCAACGTATCGGCTTGATCGCCGCCCTGGCAATTATCTCCTATATTCTGGTCCTCACGTGGCAAGAAGATTACGGTCATAAAGCCCAAGCAGTGGCGAGCGCTCCTGTCTCCTCATACTCCAGTGCACCTGACGCTTCCAGTCAATCAGATAGCGTAGCGCCTGTTTTAAATTCGGCAACACCCTCTTCTAGCGACGTCCCCGGTTCCGACGAACCCGCCATGGCCGTTGCTGTAATTGCCGCCAAACAGGAGCAGGGTGGGCTGGTCAACATCTCCACCGACACCCTGGATCTGGTGATCGATACCTATGGCGGCGATATTATCCACACCGCGCTAAACGATTACCTGGCCCAGCTCAGCGGCGATCAGGCATTGGTACTGATGGAGCAGAACGATAATCGCACCTATACCGCCCAATCCGGTCTCACCGGCCAGAATGGTCCCGATGCGAAAGGTGACCGTCCGCGTTATCAGGTCAGCCAACCCAGCTACCAGTTGGCCGATGGTCAAGACAGCTTGAGCGTCGATCTGACCCTGCTGCAGGACAACAACGTCACCATCACCAAACGCTTTACCTTCAGCCGTGGCCAGTACCTGATCAAGGTGGAATACCTGATCGATAACCAAGGCGATCAAACCTGGCAGGGTAACCTGTTTGGTCAGATCAAACGCGACCGCAGTGCCGATCCCTCCTCGCAGACCAGCATGGGCATGCAGTCCTACCTAGGCCCTGCCTTCTCCAGCGCCGAGGTCAATTTTGAGAAGTACAGCTTCGACGATATTGATGATGCGCCCTACAAAAGCAAGTCTCCGGCGGGTTGGGTCGCGATGCTGCAGCACTATTTTGTCAGCGCCTGGATCCCCAGCCCCGATCAGGCTCACAATTATTTTGCCCGTGAGCGGAACGGTAATTACCTGGCTGGCTTCGTATCGCCCTCGTTTACCGTGGCGCCGAGCCAACAAGGCTCAGCCTCAGCCAACTTCTACGCCGGTCCTAAAATCCAGGGCACTCTGGAGCAGGTTGCACCTTACCTGAAGCTCTCAGTCGACTACGGCATCCTGTGGTGGATCGCCCAGCCAATATTCTGGCTCCTGGGCATGATTCAAGGGGTGGTGATCAACTGGGGACTGTCGATTATACTGGTTACCGTGGCGATCAAGGGCCTGTTCTTCCATCTCTCCGCCAAAGCCTATAAGTCGATGGCTAAGATGCGCGCCGTCGGTCCGGAGCTGACCCGTCTGAAGGAGATGTACGGCGATGATCGCCAGAAGATGTCGCAGGCGATGATGGAGCTGTACAAAAAGGAGAAGATCAACCCGCTTGGCGGCTGCCTGCCCATCCTGATCCAGATGCCGGTATTTATCGCGCTGTACTGGGTGCTGCTGGAGAGTGTCGAGTTACGGCATGCACCGTTCATGTTGTGGATCCAGGACATGTCGGTAATGGATCCCTACTTTGTGCTGCCGATTCTGATGGGCGCCACAATGTTCATCCAGCAGACACTCAACCCCACGCCTCCCGACCCGATGCAGGCCAAGGTGATGAAAATGCTGCCGTTCATGTTCACCTTCTTCTTCCTCTGGTTCCCAGCCGGTCTGGTACTGTACTGGGTGGTCAACAACGTGCTTTCGATCGCACAGCAGTGGGTGATTACCCGCAGCATAGAAGCTGAGGTTGCTGCCAGAAAGTAGTGACCAGCGTTTGTTGATTGAACTTTTGAGTACCAAAAGGCTCCTTGGGTAACCCTGGAGCCTTTGTCTTATATACGGGATGTACGCCATGTCACACGCGCATGGGTGCACTACCGCAATGCCACAGGGAACCCCCACCATGCAGATCGACACCGATACCATTGCGGCCGTTGCCACCCCTCCTGGCCGTGGCGGTGTGGGTATCATCCGGATCTCCGGTCACCTGACCCAAGCTATTGCGCAACAGATTCTCGGACTGCAACCCAAACCCCGCTACGCCCACTACGGCGCCTTTTATGATCAACAGGGGCAGGAGGTCGATCAGGGCATCGCACTGTTTTTCCCCAACCCGCACTCTTTCACCGGCGAAGACGTCCTCGAGCTCCAGGGCCATGGCGGGCCGGTGATTCTGGACCTGCTGCTCCGTGAGGTGCTGGCACTCGGTGCCCGCTCAGCCCGACCCGGTGAGTTTTCCGAGCGCGCATTTCTGAACGACAAACTCGACCTGGCCCAGGCCGAAGCGATCGCCGATCTGATCGACAGCTCTTCGGAACAGGCCGCGCGCTCGGCGCTACGCTCGCTCCAAGGCGAATTTTCCAAGCGCATCCACAGCCTGGTTGACGCCTTGATCAACTTGCGGATCTATGTCGAAGCGGCGATCGATTTTCCTGAAGAGGAGGTCGATTTTCTAACCGACGGTAAGGTTTCAACGGACCTTGAAAACATCAACCAAGCGCTACAGCGCGTCCTCGCAGAAGCCAGTCAGGGCGCACTGTTGCGGGAAGGCATGAACGTGGTGATCGCGGGTCGCCCCAATGCCGGTAAATCCAGCTTGCTTAATGCCTTGGCAGGCAAGCAGACCGCCATCGTTACCGACATCGCTGGCACCACCCGGGATGTCCTACGCGAACAGATTCATATCGATGGCATGCCCCTGCATATCATCGATACCGCAGGCTTGCGTGACAGCCAGGATATCGTCGAGCAGATCGGTATCGACCGCGCCTGGAGCGAGATAAAAAACGCCGACCGGGTACTGCTGATGGTCGATGCCAGCAGCACCTCGGAAACGGCCCCCGACAAGATCTGGCCCGACTTTATTGCCCACCTGCCCAGTCAGGATAAGGTCACGGTAATCCGTAATAAGATCGACCTCGCAGGCGAACCGCCCGGACTGGATTCCCAGCAAGATTGCCACCTGATTCGACTCAGTGCCAAACAGGACCTGGGCATGGACCTGCTACGGCAACATCTCAAACAGTGCATGGGCTACGACAGCAGCTGCGAGGGGGGCTTTATGGCGCGCCGACGCCATATTGAGGCGCTGCTTAAGGCACAGCAATTTTTATTCGCCGGCAGCGCTCAACTGAACAATTATGGTGCCGGTGAGTTGTTGGCTGAAGACCTCAAAGAGGCCCAGTACGCCCTCGCGGAGATCACCGGCAGTTT